>JBBQDF010000618.1:0-1501 GCA_038319475.1 Thermoanaerobaculia bacterium | reverse complement strand
CGGACAGAACGAGCAGCGCTCCGCGGCGCGCGGGAGTCACGCCCGGTCAGCGGTGCGGGTGGCCCGCGCTTCGATGCTCACGATCATGGGGCATCCGGCGCGCGCCGGAGCCGGGAGGGACGGCCGGCGCCGTGGCAGCGCACGCAGTATCGCGCGGAACGAAACGCCCGGAAGCGCCGGAAGATCTCCCGGCACCCCTCGCATTCGTAGGAGACTTTCTTTCTGTCGCGGAACCGCTTCAATGCCCCGGTTTCGGGGGCGGGAGAGCGCCGCGCCCCGAGCTGCTGCGCGAGGCGCCAGAAGAGCGCGCCGTGTCCGACGCGAGCGCCCCGCATCCGGTACGCCCAGGCGTGCGCGGCCTCGTGACGCAGGGTCTCGATCCGTTCGGATTCCGACAGATGGGCCGAGATCGTGATCCGGTGCGGCGTCCCGTACACGATCTCTCCGCCCGTCAACTTCCGGCGGGACAGTCGCACGTCAGCCGCGCCGAGAGCAAACCGCGCCGCCAGCCGGTCGTAATGGAGCTGGAGCCGGGCCGCGCCGTCGAGCGCGCCGACGGGAAAGAGGTGCACGTGCATTAGATTAGCGCGGGCAACTGCAAAGGAGAAAAAATGGTTCGTCACATCGCGTCGCTGCTGATCGGCTTTCTCGCGTTGACCGCCCGAACCTCGGCGCAGTCCCCGAACCGGATGGTCGAGTTTCCGAGCGGTACCGAGAAGGCGTCGGGGTATCTCGTGGCGCCGGCAGCAGGCGGGCGCAAGCCCGCGGTGATCGTGATCCAGGAGTGGTGGGGCGTAAACGATTTCGTGAAGGCGAAGGCCGACGCGTTTGCGAAGCAAGGCTACGTCGCGCTCGCCGTCGATCTGTACCGCGGGAAAGTCGCCACGGACGCGGACACGGCGCACCAGCTCATGCGAGGACTCCCCGAAGACCGCGCGGTGCGCGATCTGAAATCCGCGATGGTCTGGCTCCGGTCGCGCCCCGACGTGGACGGCAGGCGCATCGCGTCGATCGGCTGGTGCATGGGAGGCGGGTACTCGCTCGGCCTGGCGCTCGCGGAGCCGACGCTCTCGGGAGCGGTGATCAACTACGGGCGACTGGTCACGGAAGAGGCCACGATCTCCTCTCTCAAGGTCCCCCTGCTCGGCAATTTCGGAGGACAGGATCAGGGAATTCCTGCGGAGTCCGTCCGCGAGTTCGAGCGCAGGGCGCGAGCCGCCGGGAAATCGGTCGACTTCAAGATCTACCCGGAGGCGGGGCACGGGTTCGCTTCGGCCACGGATCCCGCCGTGTTTCGCGCCGCCGACGCAAAGGATGCGGACGCGCGTTCCGACGCGTTTCTGGCGCGAGTGCTCAGGAAGTAGGGGCGCCTGCAGGAGGCGCTCCACTTCATCGCCTTCCCGATGCCGAACGGAATCCGTTCCCCCTGCTAATATCCACGACGTTTACGAGGAGGACCGATTCCGATGGGCATGTACATCATCGCGGAACCCTGCATCGG
>JBBQDF010000617.1:0-1502 GCA_038319475.1 Thermoanaerobaculia bacterium | reverse complement strand
CGTCGCGACCGCCGTCCCCCACTCGACGAGCTCGTAGCAGGCGCTGATCGCGAGGCACACAGACGTCACAAGAAAGAAAAGCCACCCAGCGGATCGCAGCGGAGTCTTCCGAAGCAGGACCTCGCGCACCAGGATCGCGGGAACGAATCCCTGTGCGAAGTGGCCCAGACGGTCGTAATGATTTCGGGCAAACCCGAACAGATCCCGCATTCAGAACCCGAGCGGCACCCGGGCGTAGGTGTACTGGCCGCCCAACATGAGGATGAGCGAGTGAAAAAAGATCAGCCGATAGGCGAGCGGGGTCAGAGGAAAATGCCGGTACGTCGCGAAAAGAATGGGAACGCCGAGCAGGATCGGAGCCACTTCGAGGACCCACGTGAAACGGTCGTGCGGATGAAGTCCCGACAGGATCAGCAGCAGAGTGCCGGCAGCGAAAAGAATCATCGGCTCCCGGCGATTCAAATCCGAATCACCGGGTGGCGGCGACGGGCCGCCCCGGAAGCCGTATTCGTCCCGATGTTCCCCGTCGGCCGACAGAGCGATCGGAGGGACATGGTCAACGGACTCAGACCGCGGGCAGCCGCCCTCACGGTGGGCCATCACGCGGGACCCTCTTTCCGCCAGGGGACTTCGCAGACGGTTCCGGGAATCGACTCCACGAACCGGGCCCCGAATGCCTGGGAGGGCGTCCACGTGCCGGGCGCTATCTCGCCGGCGAGAATGCGGCGGGCGCACGCCACGGCGGACTCCGCCGTGAAGGCATACCCCTCGAGCGTCGTGATCCGGCCTTCGACCGAGCGCCCGTCCGGAGCGTCCACGCGCCCCCAGATCTGTGAGCGCTCGCGATCGCGCTCCCCCGGGGTCGGACCGGAGATCCGCGCGTCGATCCCTCTTTCGAGCAGGCGCCGGACAGGTCCCCAGGCGAAAAGGCCCCCGAGACGGCGAAGGGCGCGGGCCGAGGCGATCGCGCGAGGCGAGGCGGCCGCATACGTCTCGATGTTCGGGATTTCGGTGCTCCGCCACGCCGTGGCAAGGTCTCCCCATGGAACGGTCATCGCGCTGCGGGTCCGGTCCGAAAAGGGAATCTCACGGGTCTTCCATGCGGATGGGACAGAAACGAGCTTTCCACCGATCCGGACGAGCCCTCCCGATCCCGCGCCCTCGAGCATCGTTTTCGCGGTCCCGGGCGAGGGGCGAAAACCGCGAAATGCGAGCGTCAGCCGGTCCGCGGAAGGCAGCTCTGCCGCGAGGAGCGCCGCGAGGCAGTCGGTTGGCACGACGTCGAAGCCGACTCCCGGGAGGATCGCGATACCGGCCGCCCTGGCCCGGCCGCTCCCGGCGAAAAGGGCTTCCAGGACCGCTACCTCGCCGGTGATGTCGAGATAGCTCGTCCGGGCGGCGAGGCAGGCTTCGAAGGCGGCGGCGCTCGTCCGCGAGAAGGGACCCGCCGCGAGCAGCATCGCGTCGAAAGGCGCAAACGCGGCCGTTGCGGCCGCCACGTC
>JBBQDF010000616.1:0-1502 GCA_038319475.1 Thermoanaerobaculia bacterium | reverse complement strand
CCTGCGGGCGTAGGCGTCGACGATCGCGTCCACCTGGCCCAGCAGGAACCTCTCGACGCCCGAATCGGCGATGCCGTCGTTATCGTCGTCGGCGAGATTCAGGTAGATCTCTTCCCCGCCGACCCGGGCCTCGAGCAGGTTCGCGGTGAGATAGGACACGAGGGCCTACTTCTCCTTCGTGTTGACCGGCTCGCCGCGTTCGTCGACCTCTTCGATCACGATGTACGGGTCCTTGCGCGCGGCCTCCCACTCGTCGTCGTTCCACTTGAGCGAACCGGGCTTGTAGAGGGTCGGCGCCTGCTTGAACTTCATGCCGTGCACGACGTGGGACGCCTTTCCGTTGACGGTGATCCGGACCGCTTTCGCTTCTTTGGAGGGCTTGGAGGCCTCTTCGAACTCTTCCGGCTTCTCGGTCTCGAGCGCCGGCTCTCTCTTGGTCGTGTTAGCCATCGACGTTCTCCTTCTCTGAGGTCTCCGGCGGGGCGCGCCATCGCTGACGTGCCGCGCGCCGGCGACACCGTTTGGGGTTTATGGGACGTTGGCTCCGAAGGCCAGCTGCGGCAATCCGTAGCCGGCGTTTCCGCGCATGTCGACGCCCCAGATGAATTCGTTCCGGGCGAACACGTTGTCGTCCGTCAGCGACGTCTTCGCGACGAGCTGCGGTTCCTTGCGCGACTGCCAGATGAAGGCCTTCAGCACCTTCGAGGCGTCGATCAGGTACCAGTTATTCGTGTCCACGAGCCGCGGCACGACGAGCAGGCGCGCAGCGCCCTTCCAGACGTTGGACTGGCCCGCCGTTCCCGCTGCGTTGGGGATGACGTCGGCGTTCAGAATCAAACGCGCCGTCTCCTGGAGCCCGCTGGGCACCACCAGGATCATGTTGCCCGGATCGTCGGCAACGGAGAGCGACTCTCCACCGTCGTCCTTGTACTGCTGCATCGTCGCGAGCGCAGCCCCGAAGGCCGCCGAGGACAGCGCGGTCGTGCCCTTGTTCGACCAGGTACCGCCGGTTCCGTCGGGATGGTTCGTGGCGAAGAAGTTGACGCCGTCGTAGCCCTTCGCGGTGAACCCGGCCTCGAGCAGCTGGAAAATCAGCTTGTCGGGGAACCGGTTCGCGGAATCCCCGAGCAGCTCGGCCATCGTTCCGTAGATGCCAAAGCTGTCGTCCTCGATCGCCGGCCGCGGAACGCGGATCGTTCCCTCGAACGGCTTGTTCTTGATCATGAAGTCCGACGCGGTGATGTCCTTCGCGACGCGATCGCCGATCCACTCCCGCAGGGTCGGGAGCGTTCCGAGGATCGGGTAGACCTCGGATGCGTTGGTCGAAGTGACCATCATCGCGAGCTCCTGGTAGAGCGTCTTGGCGCGCGTGAGGCCCTTGAGGAAGTTCTTCTTGAAACCCGTGTTCAGGGTCGAAAGAAGTGCGGGGTTGACTGAGATCATTTCGTTTTCTCCTTACATCCGCGAGTAGACGTTGCCGGCGGCCAGACCGACCGACACGA
>JBBQDF010000615.1:0-1507 GCA_038319475.1 Thermoanaerobaculia bacterium | reverse complement strand
CTTTCAGCACGGTTGTGTCCTTATTGACGGTTGTGTCCTTATTGTAAATGGCGGAGGTCGATTCGCCCGGAATCCGCCAGATCCGGTGCGAAAGGGATTGCTGGAAAGCTTCGGGAGCGGTCGCCGCCACTCCTGATAGCGTATTTGGCTTGTCGTGGGTCGAGAGAACGTTCGCCTTTCTCGGGCGGCTCTTCGGGCCGCCGCGACTGGCGCTTCTCCTCGCTCTCTGGATCCTGGCGCTCGGCGCCTGGGGCACGATCGCCCGCACGCTGCTGCCGATCGAGCACCGTCTCGAGTGGGAGATCCCTGTCGAACTGCGCGCGCCGCTCTTCGCGAAATTCGACGCGGGCTGGTATCTCGCGATCATCGAGTGGGGCTACGGTCCGCCTCCAAAGCCAGGCCAGCCGTCCAGCCACGCGTTTTTCCCCCTGTATCCCTGGACCGCCAAAGTGCTCCACCACACCTTCGCCATGGACGGGTTCCACGCGGGAATGCTGGTCACGTACCTGTGCCTTTTTCTCGCGATGCCGCTCTTCCTGCGTCAGGGCCGGGAGCGCCGGGGCGAAGAGGGCGCGTGGCGCTCCGTCATCTTCCTTCTGCTCTTCCCGACTTCGTTCTTCCTCGCGTCGATGTACGCCGAGTCCATGTTCCTGCTCCTCGCGCTGCTGGCCTTTCGCGACACCCGCGCCGGTAAAACGCGGCGGGCGGTCTTCTGGGGGATTCTGCTCGGCCTGACCCGTCCGACGGCTCTGGCCGTCGCACCGGCGCTCTTCCTCGCCGCTCTCGAGACGCGCCCGGGCGAGGACCCGCGGGACGGGCGGCGATGGCTTCGGGCGATCCTCGTCGGCGCGGCGCCCTTCGTGACGGTCTGGGTCTGGATTCTGGGGGACGGCCTCGCGCACGGAGAGCCCGGCCTCTTCTTCCGGTCGGAGGCGGGATGGCGGCGCGGCGCGGGCTCACTCTCCGCGGCCGGGGCCTTCTTCCAAAAATTCGCGGAGTACGTCTCTCGCGCGGGGTGGAAGACCGAGCCGATGTACCTGCTCGACTACGCCGCCGTCCTTCTCTTCCTCGGGTTCGCGCTGCGGCTCGTCTGGAAGCGGCGCTGGTCCGACGCCGCGTGGGCGGCCGGAGCCCTCGCTCTCCCGATCTCGACGGGTCTCTCCGCCGGAATGCCCCGCTATCTGTTTTCGGTGTACCCGGTGCTCTACGAGATCGACGCGGTTTTTTTTAACCGGCCGCGCGGCCGGCTGATGTGGTGGATCGCTTCCGGAGGGCTCCTCCTTTTTGCGGCGGCGCGGTTCGTCAACGCGCTCGGGGTGTCTTAGCCATTGTTCCGGGCGGCCTCGCTGGACGCCTCGTCCAGGATTTCCCAGATGCGGTCGATCCACTCCGCGTGCTCCGGCTTCATCAGGACCGAACGCAGGCAGGTGACCCTCTGCCCGCCCGGACCCAGGGCGGCGCCGGCCGCGCCGAAGAACCTCAGGGGCAGGTCCGCGAGCGCCAGGGG
>JBBQDF010000614.1:0-1510 GCA_038319475.1 Thermoanaerobaculia bacterium | reverse complement strand
GCCAGCACGGAGATGTCCGTGCCCTGGCCGGCGCGCGCGCTTCGGGCGTGGCCGGCCGGCGAGGTCGCCCTGGCGCTCGCCGCCCGCGCCTTCGTCGCCTTCGGGCTCCGCCACTTCCTCTACGCGCGATCTTCGCGCGTGACCGAGGAGACGATCCGGGACGCCTGGTTTCCCCTGACCGTGCCGGGAACCCGCCGGGCGGCGCTCGCCGCCATTCGATTCGATCTCCGGCCGCATTCCGGCGTCGAGCGCACGATCCGGGTCCCGACCCTCATCCTCTGGGGCGCTAACGATCGCATGATCCCGGCGCGGGAAGGGGAGCGGCTGGCGCGGCGCATCCCAGGCTCGCGCCTCGTCGTCCTCCCCGACGCCGGGCACCTGCCGCAACGCGAACAGCCGGAGGCTTTTTCGCGGGAGGTCGCCGGATTTCTGGAGGAGACGGCTCCCGTGGCCTGAGACTCGCGCCGGGGCGCGCTAGGATGGTCCCATACCGGCTCTGCCGGCCACCGGTTTCGCGAACGTTTCGGCCGCGCGTATGAAACTGCGATTCGTCGATTGCGTCTTCGACCCGGACACCCGGGAGGTGGTCCGCGCAGGGAGAGCGCTCGCGATCTCGCCGAAGGCCTTTGCCCTCCTCGAGCTGCTCATCGAGTGCCGCCCCCGGGCGGTCGACCGCGCGCAGATGCACTCCCGGCTGTGGCCGGACGTGCACGTCTCCGAAGCGAACCTCGCCAACCTCGTCGTCGAGCTTCGCGCGGCTTTCGGCGACGACGCCCACGAGCCTGCCGTCATCCGGACAGTTCCGCGTTTCGGCTATGCGTTCCGCGCGGAGACGCGCGCCGCAAAGGAAGCGCCCCGCCCCCCCCGCCCGCCGGAGGCGGCTTACCGGCTGATCTGGGGGCGGCGCGAAATCGCTCTCGACCCGGGAGAGAACCTGATCGGCCGCGACCGGGACGCGGTCGTCTGGATCGACGACGAGTCGGTGTCGCGGCGGCACGCCCGGATCCGGATCGACGGCGACGGGGCGGCTCTCGAGGATCTGGGGAGCAAGAACGGAACCTATCTCCACGGAAAGAGGCTCGACGGGGAGGCGACGTTGCGCGACCGGGATCGCTTGAAGATCGGGCCCGCGTCTCTGGAGCTTCGCGTCCTCCGACGCACGGGCTCGACGCTCTCCAGTCTGCCCCGGCGGAGTCCGCGATGACGCTCTCGGCGGGGACCCGGCTCGGGCAGTACGAGATCCTCGGCCCCCTCGGCGCAGGCGGGATGGGGGAGGTGTATCGCGCGCGCGATTCGAGGCTGTCGCGCGACGTGGCGATCAAAGTGCTGCCGCAGGAGTTGTCGGCGGATGCCCACCGTCTCGAGAGGTTCGAGAAGGAGGCGCGCACCGCTTCGGGCTTGAATCATCCCGGCATCGTGACGATCTGCGAAGTTGGCCGCTCGGACTCGATCTCGTTCATTGCGATGGAGCTCGTGGCGGGGAAAACGCTTCGGGAGATGCTGGTCCAGG
>JBBQDF010000613.1:0-1525 GCA_038319475.1 Thermoanaerobaculia bacterium | reverse complement strand
CCCTAACGGAACGCCGAGCGGAGCTCCCCCCGCGGGGGCGGCGCCCTCAGGCGGCTCTTCCCCCCATTGACGGAGTTAGCGTACTCAAGACGGGCGGCTTTCGAGGCCGCCCGTTGTTTTTGGGGTGTTGCTCGGCCCAGGACCTCGACCGCCGAAGCCGGCTCAGCGGGTCGCGCCGCTGGGAGCGGGGTAGCGGACTCCGGCGCGCCGGGAATCGGCGCACTTGTTGACGCGAGTCTGCTGTTCGGGGGTCAGCGCCGCGAGGATTCGCGTACGTAGTGCCTCCCCGCTTCTGTGGACCTTCGCTGCGGCCGCCTCCTGGTCGATCAGGTCCTGGCCGAGGACGCACTTGTCGGCGCCGCGGGCCATGTCGTCCCGGAGCTTCTTCTGACTGGCCTTCCAGGCTTCCACGTCGGCGTGAAGCGCGGTCTTGTTGCTCGTCCGGATCGTGTCGACCTTCGTCTTCTGATCCGCGGACAGCTCGATCGAGGCCAGGCACTGCTCGGTGCGGCCGAGTCCCGCGCCGGAACCCGGCGTACCGCGGTCGGCTCCCCGGACCGGCCCTGCGGCCAGCGAGGCGGCCGCGGCGGCGAGCGCGATGGCCCCGGCGGCGAGAGAGCGTGAAAAACGATTCATCGGGAAAGCTCCTTTTGTTTCTCGGGCGGTCGAGACCGTCCGGGCCTCTGCGGCGAGAACGCACGGCTGGCCTGAGAGATTACGGAGCTCGCCGCCGAAACGTCGGGGCCGGTTCGCGCATAATCCGCCCGGCCGGCACAACGAGCCGCCGAGGAGAGCAACCCGTCATGAGATTCGAATACTCCCGCAGACGCCTCGCCATCCTGGGATCCGTCCTGGCCGCACTGGCCGCGCTCGCACGGCCCGCGGCCGCGCAGACCTCGCCGACGCGGGACCCCGCATCTGCGGCCGAGGTCGACCGGATCGTCCGCGAGGTGTTGACCGCGACCGGTGTGCCCGGAGCGTCGATCGCCCTCGTGAAGGACGGTCGGGTGGCTTACCTCCAGGCCTACGGCGACGCGAAGGTCATGCCGCGGACACCGGCGCGGACGGGGATGCGCTACTCGATCGGTTCGGTCAGCAAGCAGTTCACGGCCGCGGCGATCCTGATGCTCGCCGAAGAGGGGAAGCTCTCGCTGGACGATCCCGTTTCGCGTTTTTTCCCGGATCTCAGCCGCGCCGGCGACGTCCGGATCCGGGAGCTGCTCTCGCACACTTCCGGCTATCGGGACTACTGGCCGCAGGACTACGTGCCGCCGTTCATGCGGCAGCCGGCGACCGCCGCCTCGATCCTCGACCGCTGGGCCCGGCAGCCGCTCGACTTCGAGCCGGGCACGCAGTACCAGTACAGCAACACCGGTTACGTGATCGCCGGGCTCATCGTGGAAAAGGCGAGCGGAACGCCGCTTCTGGATTTTCTCTCGAAACGGATATTCGAGCCGCTCCAGATGCGGAGCGTCGCGAACATCGACCAGGACAACCTGGCGGACATCGACCCCGTCGGTTACCA
>JBBQDF010000612.1:0-1530 GCA_038319475.1 Thermoanaerobaculia bacterium | reverse complement strand
GGTGCCGGGAACGAGTCGGCCGATTTGCTCCCAGTGGGGGATCGAGAAAAAGCCTTGCCCCCAGTTCTCCTTGCAGTGCGACACGAGAAAGAACCCGCCCGGTTTGAGAATGTCGAACACTCTCCGCAGATGGGCGGAGCGATGCTCCTTTTCGGAGAGCATGTGGAGACATCCCATGTTCAGGGCCAGATCGAAACGCGCCGCAGGAATGCCGCGGAGCCAGATCACGTCCTTCTCGATAAAGCGAGGAGTGCGTCCGGGCATGCTCGTGCGTGCGGCCCTCCGCCGCGCCTGCCGCAGCGCGGTGGTGGAGACATCGACGCCGATCACGTCATACCCCAGCGATCCCAGATAGATGCTGTCGCGTCCTTCGCCGCAGCCGAGATCGATGATGGTCCCCCCAAAAAGCTCGGGGCGGCGTTGGGTCAGTCGAAGGAGTACCTCATTCGGCTCCGTCGTTTCCCAGAACTCGGCGCCGTTGTCGTAGGCGGCCTTGTAGCGATTCTCGTAGCCGTGGTAATAGTCGCTGACGCCGTTCGCGAGTTCCTGCATGGCGACGAGCGTCCCCGCGGAGGGGGAATGAACTTTCCGTTCCCCACCGCCGAGGCGCACGTCGAGAAAGGCGGTTAGCTCAAGGCCGCGTCCGCCGACGTAGTGGCGTTCGCCGGCCTTGAAGGAAGTCACCTCTCCCGCGGTCAGCAACTCGATACTCGCGGGGTCGGTCCCGTCTTCCGGAGGGAATCGCCAGGCATGGGCCTGACCCGACAGAACGAAAACGACCCGCTCCGCGTCGTCCCGAACCACGCCGAACACGCCCGGCGCCGGCGTCTCGACGGAGGCCGATACTCCGCTTTTCGTCGGAACGCCGACCAGTCCCGCGACGTCGAGGGAATCGGGCGTGAGGAGGGCCAGTTGCTCGCAGAGGGACTCCATGGTCGCGTTTTCCAGAAGTTCGGAGAGTTTCACCGTCCCGCTCTTTTCCTCGACGATTCCGCGAAACGGACGTTCTGCGAGGATCTGCCGCGGCTCAGGCGCCCACGCGCCGCAGGTGTCATCGACCACCCAGACGCAGCCCTGTTCAGGAGAAAAGACCTCCATTTGCTCCATCAACGGCGAATAGATGTGTAGGGTGATCAGCCGGCGTTCGGGGTCCGCGGATCCCATGGCGTGGATGAGATCGTCCGGGAAACCGACAGTCAACGGCGCCTCGAAGATCTCCTCGCAGGACCGGACCAACACGTCGTTCTCGCGGCGGTATCTCCGATGAATCGAGACTCCGGAGAGGAAACGGATCGCGCCGGCGGACTCGTCATGCGTGTGCGGCAGGCAAGGTTGCGACGCCGACCAGTTCATCAGCAGAATCTCGCAGCGCTCGTCCTGGTAGAGCAGTTGGCGACCGTACGGCCGGTCCCCCGGGTCTTCGAGGAACGGGGCGACGTCGTCGAGGTTCACGGCCGTCTCTTCCAGGCACTGACGCAGTGCCTCCGAGGTCAGCGCCTCGAGCGCGAGGATTCGAGCGACGAGCGGACG
>JBBQDF010000611.1:0-1547 GCA_038319475.1 Thermoanaerobaculia bacterium | reverse complement strand
ACAGCTCGACCACATCTTGTGCTCGTCAAAGCGGACGGCCGTCGCCGAGACGCTCATGCGGCCTGCGGTGGTGCACCGGTCAACGGTTACGCGAACTCCTTCTCCCAGAGGGAGAAGGTGGCTGCGGAGCAGCCGGTTGAGGGGCCGCGGCGCGTGCAGACTGCGCGCAGCCGCCAGCGCCGAACGCCCGCACCCGTCGCCTCCGGCGACACCCTCTCCCCACGGGAGAGGGGCGCAAAACGCCTCCGTCGTGCTCTGTGATCGCCCGCCCGCGCCGCGCTAACCTTCTCCCCCAGGTGGGAGAAGGTGTCCGCGGAGCGGACGGATGAGGGGGCCTGCCCGCGGCGCTTCCGGTGTTGTCGCAGGTGGGCTCGCCCTCGCCAGGAAATTCCCGCCGCCGGCCCAACTCAGGCCCGCTCCCGCCGGCTGGTCCGATCGCCCCGCCCGGCCAGCAGTCCGTCGACCGAGATGTCCTCGTCGACCGCATCCCAATGCAGGCCGAAACGGCTGATCTCGACCTGCTCGCGCTGCGCCGGAGTCGCCTTCAGGAGCCGCGGAAACCCGGCCAACGGCACGCCGAGCGTCCGGGCGTCGGACAGCTCGACCACATCTTGTGCTCGTCAAAGCGGACGGCCGTCGCCGCGATGCTCATGTTCCTCGTAGCCCGGATGAAGCGAAGCGCAATCCGGGGTTCGTCCCCTGTGCGTGTCCCCAAACCCATCATCAGCGAGCGGGCCCACGCGACCAAACCTCGACCTTTAGTCCATCCAAAACAGACCCGGATTGCGCTCCGCTCCATCCGGGCTACGCTTGCTACACCGGTCAACGGTGACGCGAGCTCCTTCTCCCAGGGGGAGAAGGTGGCTGCGGAGCAGCCGGATGAGGGGCCGCGGCGGTTGCAGACTGCGCGCAGCCACCAGCGCCGCACGCCCTCACCCGTCGCCTTCGGCGACACCCTCTCCCCACGGGAGAGGGTGCGGCGCGAGCCCCAGGTCACGTGTTCCGTCGGCTCGTCCGGTCGCCCCGCCCGGCGAGAAACCCGTCGATCGAGATATCCTCGTCGATTTCCTCCCAATGCAGGCCGAAACGGCTGATCTCGATCTGCTGCCGCTGCGCCGGAGTCGCCTGCAGGAGCCGCGGGAACCAGGCCAACGGAACGCCGAGCATCCGGGCGTCCGAGAGCTCGACCCACATATTATGCTCATCAAAGCGGACGGGCCGTTGCCGAGACGCTCATGCGATCTCTGGAGGAGAGAGCCGGCGCTCGGTGCTTCGGCGGGGCGGCCGGGGGAATTCGTCCGGCCAGCCGTTTCGATACCTTATCCGATCGTCCTTCAGGTAGGGCGAAGCCGGGCCGCCCCGCAGAAACGTGCCGATCTCCCTGATGCGGTTGCTCACGCTTCTGATTGTCCGCTCGTTGGCTGAGTGCGGGCAGAGCATCCGCGCGAAGAAGGACGGGCCGAACCAGCGCCCTTTCCGCGGGCTATCGGCGGCGCGAAAAGACCCGCAAAACATCGGCTCGAATTCCTCGCGCGGATTGCTCCTGA
>JBBQDF010000610.1:0-1552 GCA_038319475.1 Thermoanaerobaculia bacterium | reverse complement strand
CGATCGACTCGCAGGAGGCGTTCGAGACCGCGCTTTCGACCCGCGGCCCCGGCAAGCCGATGAAGCTCGTGCTTCGGAGCGGGACTGGCGAGCGCGAGCGCGACCGCACGGTCACGGTTTCGGGCGAGCCGCCGCCCGGCGATTACGGCATCCGCCGGCTCCGGACCGACCTCGGGATGACGGTGCGATCGGGAGGCACGGGGTTGAGGATCACGATCGTGGATCCTCGCGGGGGCGCCGCGAAGGCGGGCCTCGAGAACGGCGACATCCTGATCGGATTGAACGGCACGGAAGTTCGAGATCCCGAGGACGTGAACAAGATCTTCGCCCGAGACCACAACCGCAGCACGCTGGTCATGGAAGTCGCCCGCGGCCGCTTCTCCTACACGCTCACGTTCCCGCTGGCGTAAATCCCGAAGGGCGCTGGGCGCGTTGCGGATGTCACGGGGAAGCGGGCTTCCGGATTCGCAGTTCCGAAACGACGATCCCGGCCAGGACGAGCGCCCCTCCGATCATCCCGCGCGTCCCGAGCTTGTCGTGCAGAAGCCAGGCCCCGAAGATCGCCGCCATGACGGGCTCGAGCGCGAAAATGATCGCGGCGTGCGTCGCGGACATTTCGCCCTGCGCCCACGTCTGCGAGAAGAACGTCCCGACGGTCCCGACCGAGCCGAGATAGAGCACGCTCCAGAGAAAAGTGCCTCCCCACACGACGCGGCGCGCCTCAGCGGCCGCTTCCGGAAGGCCCGACAGCGCCGGCATCCGCAGGAGGAGAGAAGCGAGGCCGGCCACCACCACCACCATCGCGAGCTGGACGGCGGTCAGCCACACCGCGTCCTGGCGCGCGGAGCGCTCGGAGAGCTCGACGATGTAGAAGGCGAAGACGACTCCGCAGCCGAACACGAGGACGTCTCCGCGGCCGATCGCGCCTCCGTCCGTCGGGAAGGTGAGCAGGAGGAAACCGACCGCCGCGAGCGCGAAGCCCGCCGCGTTTTCGAGCGACGGCAGCTTCCGGTTGCGCAGATAGGCGGCGAACGGCGTCAGCACCACAGAGAGACCCGTCAGAAACCCGGCCTTCGAAGCCGTCGTTGTCGGGATGCCCAGCACCTGCAGAGTCATCCCTCCCGCGAGCAGGAGCCCGACCACGAGGCCGTCTCGCCAGAGGCCGGGGCTTCTGCGCCGGAAGAACAGGAGCGGCGCGAGAAGAGCGGAGGCGATTGCGAAACGCCAGAACAGAAACTGGAGCGGCGGCGACGACTCGAAGGCGTTCTTGACGACCACGAACGAGGAGCCCCAGACCACCGTCACGCCGATGAGAACGGCATCGGCCCGCAGCGATCCCGGTGCGCGGTCGCCCGAGGCTTTCTCCGTCATGGCGGCGACAGGCTAGCAGCTGGAACCCGGCCGGCGAAATTCGGCTCGCTGCGTCCGGCAGCCTGCTAGCATCGGCGGCTTGCACGAGTCGAGCTCTCCCCCGCGCGTCCGCTTCGCGCCGTCTCCGACGGGATCCCTGCACGTCGGCGGCGCACGAACGGCCCTCTACAACCTTCTCTTC
>JBBQDF010000609.1:0-1554 GCA_038319475.1 Thermoanaerobaculia bacterium | reverse complement strand
GACTCCCTGAAGCAGCGCGGGGAAATATCGCCTCTCCCGGATCGCGGAAGTCAGGGCGGAAACGGAGGCGTCCTGCTGGGCCGTCAGCCGGAAGGCCGGCTGGGCGGCGAGCGCGACGGGAGATTCCTCGCGGACCGGCTGCTCGAAGGAACGCAGGAGTCCCGAAATCGTCAGCGTGCGCAGCACCGCGGGCCCCGCGCCCGTCGCCAGTCGGACCTCTGCGGCCGTGGCCGGCCGGCCGAGCGCGTCGAGCCACGCGAGGACCTGCTCGCCCCGCGGGCTTCGCCTCACGGCCTCCCGCGGTCCGGCGGACGGGAGGTATGCCGTCTCCGTGCGGGCGCGGCGATGCCGGAAAGCGGACACGGCGCGAATCCATCCGCGTTCCTCCAGAGACCGCAGAGCGTCCGACGTTCCCCGCGGCAGGTCCGAGGCCGCGACCGGCACTCCCGACGTGAGAGCCGAAAGCACGGCGGCCTCGTCGCCGACACGGCGGCCGGCCGCTCCCTTTTCGGTGATCCGGTACCGCAACCCGCCCGGGGCGGGCAGCCGCGCGGGGAGCGCGCTCTTGAGCACCTCGCCGGTCGAAGCAAAAAACCTCTGCGCGGTCCGGCGCGCCAGGTCGAGAAGGTCGGAAGGGCACACCGGGTCGGTGTCGAGGACCTCGAGGATTTCACGCATCCTGACTGCGTTCTCACCGCCGGCGGAGACGACGACCCCGGTCAACGCTCGTTCTCCGAAGGGAACCCGCACGCGGGTACCCGGCACCGGCGTTGCGGCCTCCGGGGGAACGAGATATGAGAACTCCCGCCGCAGCGGCAGCGGGAGGGCGACGGTGACGATCCGGCGCGACTCCGGGGCCTCCGTCAATGTGCGGGGCCGCAGCGGACTGGCGGAGCCAAAGGGGCGGGATGCCGCACGGCTCTAGCCGCGCTGCGCCCGCGCGCGGCTTCCCGGCCTCGCGGCGGTTTGCGAAACCGCGGGAGAATCCGGATCGTCCGCGGACTCCGGCACGAGCACGAACGTGTGCGCCGCGACGTCCCAGTGATACCGGCGCACCGCGTCGCTCTCGAGATCCGGACTGATCACGATCGAATCGCGGTCCACGGACAGGTCTCCCCGGGCGAGGCTGATGTCCCGCTCGATGAACGTGCCGGAGGAAAACTCCGCCGCCCCGCCCGGAACGCTCCGTCCGGTGAAGACGACGACCGAGAACCAGGGCGTCCCCCGTCCGAGATCGCGGCGGATGAAGCCCACGACGAGGTCGAGCACCCCGTCGTCGTTCACGTCGCCGCGCACGAAGTACGGGTGGTAGATCCCATACAGGCTCTTGAGCTCCGCGTCGCCGTCGGATCCCGGCCGCCGGTCCTGGTCGCGGGCGATGCGCAGGTTCGGGTTTCGTCGCAGGAAATCGTCGAGCGCTCCCGTTTCCTGTGGAGTGAAGACGTACCCGCTCGACGCGGCGCGCGCAGCCGACTGGGGCCGCACAGGCGACGCGTCGGCCGACGCGGGTCCCGCCGCGGACGGGCCCGGCCGGGCGCTCTGCCGGCACGAGGC
>JBBQDF010000608.1:0-1557 GCA_038319475.1 Thermoanaerobaculia bacterium | reverse complement strand
AGCGCATCCGCCACGGTGGTGCGCTGAACTTCGCGCGTCGGGAACACCGGGTTCTGCCCTGGATTCAGAGGAGGGCATCCATCGTTTTCCTTCGACGCTCGACGCTCGACGCTCGACGCTGAACCCTCAACTCTCAACCTCCCTCGCTCGGACTCCATCTGTCCGTCCCGCTGAGTATCGTTGAAGCATGACGACTCTCACTGTGCTTCTGGTGGTGATCGCAACCGTCGGGATGGCCGGGGCCGCGTTCGCTCTCTTGTCGCGCGCCCGCGACGCGGCTTCGCGGGACCGGGAGGCTTCGTCCCGGCTCGACCGGCTGCTCGTGGACTCTTCCGCGGCGCGCGGGGCGTCGGAGTCCCTCGACCGCCGGTTTGACGAGCTCCGGCGGTCTGTCGAGGAGCGGGTTCAGGGGGTCGAGCAACGGCTGGTCGACGGGCAAAAAAACCTGACGGATCACCTGGGCGCCTCCGGCAAGCTCCTTCAGGACGTCGGACAGAGGATGGGACAGATCTACGAGGCGTCCCAGAAGATCGAGAAGCTGGCGGGCGACGTGACGCGGCTCGAGGACCTGCTGAAGCCACCCAAGCTGCGGGGCGCGCTCGGCGAGGCCTTCCTCGAACAGACTCTCCGGCAAGTGCTGCCCGCGCAGGGGTTCGAGATGCAATACCGGTTTCCCGACAACGTGGTCGTCGACGCGGCCATCTTCGTGGGCGAACGGATCGTGCCGGTCGACAGCAAGTTCCCGCTCGACAACTTCCGGCGGTCGCGCGAAGCGGGCGAAGAATCCGAACGCCGGCGCGCGCACAAGGATTTCGCATCGGACGTCAAGAAGCACGTGGAGGCGATCCGGAGCCGATACATCCGCCCCGAAGCGGGGACATTTGACTTCGCCCTCATGTACGTTCCGGCGGAGGCGATTTACTGCGAGATCGTCGGCGAGGAAGAGCAAGGCCAGGGCCTCGCCGACTACGCGATGGAGCGGAAGGTCTTTCCCGTGTCCCCGCGCCTCCTCTATGCCTACCTAGCGACCGTCGCCCTCGGGATGAAGGGGATGGAGCTCCAGCGCAGCGCGCTTGAGATCCAGGAGCGGCTCTGCGATTTGACGCGTCTCTGGAGCAAGTTCGAGGACCCGTTCGCGAAGGTCCGCGTGCACCTCTCCAACACCCAGAAGCAGTACGACGAAGCCTCGAAGGCCCTGGGACGCTTCTCCGAAAAGCTCTCGGGAATCGCCGAGAACGCCGAGAAACTGGAAAGCCTGGACGCCGTAGCCACCGTAGCCCTCTACCCGCCGGTGTCCTAGCGGGAGCGACCGAGCCGCACGCGACGACGCAGGCAAGGATCTAATTAGGCCTCCCTTTCGAAAGAAATGCCGACCGTTACGCGAACCCGCCCGGCCGGCGCGCGGACCCCCGTGCCTCCGGTTTGCGCATCCCGTTCCGTCGAGCTCCGCCCCTCGCCCGCCCTCTGTGGCCCGGAGCCCGAGGGTCCCCCCCGCCGCACGCGAAGAGGAAGCTGCGGCTCCGGCAAGCTGGTGGCCAAGCTCGCCCCGGGAGGAGT
>JBBQDF010000607.1:0-1561 GCA_038319475.1 Thermoanaerobaculia bacterium | reverse complement strand
GCGCGACAGGAGGAGCACCGTTAGGTACGCCTCGTTCTCGCGGACGCGCGGGTCCCGCTGCGGGATGATCTCGTCGCGTGCCGTTGCGAGGCGCATGACGCCGTCGCGATGCACCGTGTCGGCCTCGTCGACGTAGCCGCGGGGAAGGACGAACGAGAACTGGGTTCGAAGCGGCGTCGGCCCCGCCGCCGCCGCTTCGCCGTACGCGGGAAGTCCCGAGAGAATCGCGTTCACGTCAGACTCTGGTCAGCTCTTCGCAGACAATGCTGATCTCTTCCATCAGGACCTCGTTGGAGCCCGCCTTGAGCGTGCCCATCGTGACCTTGGAGACCCAGCCATTGACGAAGTTGTAGCGCGCGACCTCGCCGTTCTCGTAGTCGTTGAGGACGATCGAGCCGTTCTTGCGGGCCGTAGCGATCTTTCCCTGGTACATGGCGTAGTGCCAGTCCCAGAGCGCCTTGGACGAGTTCTTGGCGCGCTTGAGGGTGATGGTCGGGGCCTTGCGCATGCCGGGCAGCTTCTTCAGCATCGGCTTGCCTTCCTTGGTGTTCTCCTTGAGCTCGATCACATCGATCTCCGACGTGATGCCCGACAACTCGGAGAACTGGGCGATCTCGACGCCGTCGACCTCGACGGCGAAGTGGTACGACGCGAGTGCGTCATTCGGGAGACTTGGCAGACCGCCTGGCATTGGATTCTCCTAACTCGACTCGTGGGGCGCCGTTCGCTTCGCTCGACGGTCGCGCTTCTATTCGGTGAGCGCCGCGCCGCCGCTGAACTGGGCGATCCGGAAGATGACGAATTCGGCCGGCTTCACCGGCGCGACGCCGATCTCCACGACAAGCTGACCCGCATCGATGACTTCGGGCGGGTTGTTCTCCGCGTCGCACTTGACGTAGAACGCGGCCTCAGGCGTCGCACCGAACAGCGCGCCGTCCCGCCACGTGCGCATCAGGAACGCATTGAGGGTGCGCTTGACGCGCTGCCAGAGATTGAGGTCGTTCGGCTCGAAGACCACCCACTGGGTGCCGCCGATGACGGACTCCTCGATGTAGTTGAACAGTCGCCGGACGTTGATGTAGCGCCAGGCCGGGTCGGACGAGAGGGTTCGGGCGCCCCAGACGCGGATGCCGCGACCCGGGAAGGCACGAATGCAGTTGATGCCGGGCGGGTTGAGCTGGTCATGCTCGCCCTTGGTGATCTGGAGTTCCAGGCTGATGGCACCACGCACGACTTCGTTGGCCGGTGCCTTCCAGACGCCACGAGTGTCGTCCGTGCGGGCCCAGATGCCGGCCATGTGGCCGGACGGCGGGACGAACACGGGCCGGCCGGCGACCGGATCGAACACCTTGATCCACGGCCAGTACAGCGTCGCGTACTTGGAGTCGTAGCCCGCCTTGTCGACGCGCCACTCCTTGATCTGCTGGGCGTTGTAGCCGGGGGGCGCGTCGAGGATGGCGACGCGATCGCCCATCAGCTCGCAGTGCGCCAGCATCGCCAGCTGGATCGCCTGGACGCCTTCGAGGTCCAGCACGCCCTGCTGGTAGAGCGCCATCACGTC
>JBBQDF010000606.1:0-1565 GCA_038319475.1 Thermoanaerobaculia bacterium | reverse complement strand
GTTCGAGCCCTGTCCGATCACGGAGCGTTTTTCCGGAGGCTCGCTGGAGGGCGACATGAAATTCCTGACTCGATCGGGCGCGCTGCTCGTTCTGCTTTGCGCCGCGGTTGCTGCCGTCGCGGCGCCGGCGACGGCGCGGTTTACTGTCCCCGTGGAATACCACAAGCTCGACAACGGTCGGGTGTTTGAACGCTGAACGCTGAACGGGTATGCCATCCCCGTTGTGGATCACAATCGACCTGCTCGCGGAGGTGAGCGCGGAGGCGCGGGAATCGCCGCGGCATCGCAGGAACCGGAATTTCCACGCGATGGAGGATCCGGTTCATCGGCTCGTCAATGCGCTCGAGCCCGCCACCTACGTCCGCCCGCACCGGCATCTGGATCCTGCAAAATGCGAGACGGCGGTCGCCCTCGCGGGTTCAATCGGTGTGCTGGTCTTCGACGACGCGGGCGGCCTCGTCGAGAGACGGGCCATCTCTCCGGGCGGGCCCGTGCTCGGAGCCGAAATGCCCCCGGGCGCGTGGCACACCTTCGTTTCACTCGCGCCGGGAAGCGTCTTCTTCGAGGCGAAGGCGGGTCCCTACGCGCCGCCAGGTCCGGACGAGGTCGCCTCGTGGGCGCCTGCGGAAGGCACGCCGGAGGCCGTGGAGATCGAGCGCCGGTGGAGAACGCTCTTTTCTCCGATCAGCGCCGCCGGCGCTTCGACCGACAGCCTGGAAAAAAGCTACGACCTCGTCGCCTCCGACTACGCCGCGGAGTATTCCGACGAGCTTGCAAAGAAGCCCTTCGACCGGAAGATGCTCGACTGGCTGGCGGAGAAATCCGAGGAAGGCAGCGTCCTCTGTGACATGGGGTGCGGCCCGGGGCAGATCGCCGGGTACCTTCACAGCCGAGGGGCGCGCGCCTGCGGCGTCGATCTCTCCTCGAAGATGGTTGCCGAGGCGAGCAGTCGGCATCCCGGGATCCCCTTCACCCGGGGCGACATGCGCGCGCTCACCCGCGTCGCGGATGGCGCGTGGGGCGGAATCGCCGCGTTCTATTCGCTCATCCATCTGCCGCGTGCGGACGTGGTGCCGGCGCTGCGCGAGCTGCGCCGGACCCTGTCGCCCGAGGGAGTGATTCTCGCCGCCCTCCACATCGGCCGCGAGACGATCCATCGCGACGAGTGGTGGGGCAAGCAGGTTTCGATCGATTTCTCTTTCTTCGAAACGGAGGAGATGAAGGCCTGGATGACGGAGGCCGGGTTCCGACTGGAGGAGTCGATCGAGCGGGATCCCTGTCCGGACGTGGAGTACCCGAGCCGTCGCGCGTATCTGTTTGCAAGAAACGCCGGTTGAACGACGGAGAGCACTCCCTCAGTCTGCGCCGAAGAGATCCAGACACGTACCCGAGAGGGCACGCGGCGGTGGGACGTCCTGGAGATCTGGAGATGGTCCTCCGCCGCAGCGCACGTTTCCGGAGCTGTCGTTTCTCGCGGTCCTGATGACGCGTCGATCCGGTCCACGCGATCCGGGCAGAATAGGCCCCGCTAGTCTTCGTCGGGGACCGCGGACGCAGGACGCACC
>JBBQDF010000605.1:0-1574 GCA_038319475.1 Thermoanaerobaculia bacterium | reverse complement strand
GACACCTTCGCCGTCGCGAGGACGAAATGCACGTTGATCTGCTTGGAGTTCTCGATCGCGAACGCGATGACGTACGCCGTTACGAGCGCGAGCACGATCAGCAGGAGGTAGAGCCGCGGCTGCACCGCCTCCTCGAACTCGTCCAGTATGTCGAGCTTTCGGCGGAAGCGTGAGAGCGGCACCCGCCGGAGATTACGCGGCCGCCCGGCCGGATGCCACGAACGGGGCCACGGTCAGCGGAGTCTGCCGCGGCGGCGCAAGTGCGCCTCTCGTGTGCGCTCTGAACGTCGGGCACGCCGACTCGAGCGCGAGGGCGCAAAGCCCTGCTCTCCGGAAGTAGCAATCCTCGCATGTGCGTCCACTCTTTGTCATCTCTCCCTCTCGTCGACTGACCGCGAGTGAAGGGCGGATTCTGCGCCACTGGCCCGGTCACTACAAGGGAGGAAAACTGGAAAACGCCGCTATTTCCGCGCGAATCAAAACAGCACCCTGAGCAGGGCTTTTCTCAGTCGCGCGGAGGCAGCGTTGCCAGCGCGCGCAACGCCTGTGGAAAGCTCTGCACAGCGATCACCCGCAGATCCCCGGCGTGGCGCCGCGCCTCCTGTGCGTTCTCCCCAGCGGGCACCAGGAAAACGTCCACATGGCTCTTCCGCGCCCCGATCGTCTTCTGGCGGATGCCTCCGATCGGACCGACCGATCCGTCGAGCGCGATCTCACCGGTTGCGGCGACCTTGTACCCGCGGTCGACGTCGCGTCCGAGCTCCTCCATCACGTCGAGGGCGAAGGCGAGGCCTGCGGACGGCCCTCCCACGCCGCCGGCGTCGATCTTCACCTTCACGGGGAGATCGATGTCCGCTGACTGATCGACCCGCACCCCGACGATCGCACGATTCGGATCGTCCGGCGCAGCGATCGTCTTCAGCCTGAGGACCCGCAAGCCCTTTCCTCGGCGAACCGTAAAACGCACGGTGTCCCCGGGCCGGTGCATGCGCATCTCCCGCCGGAGCCCCGTCGGAGCTCTGACGCGTACGCCGTCAACGGCGACGATGACGTCACCCGGCTGGAGCCTTCCGGCCGCCGGGCCCGAAGGGTCGATCTGCGAGACGAGCACACCCGTCGGGCGCGCGACGACGCGATATCCGAGGTTGCGCAGGGCAACCGCGGCTGCGATCGACTGCGAACGGCTCATCTCGAGCAGGTCCTCCCGGCGGCGGGCCGCGTCATCGACCCCCGGCGGATTGATCTGGCGCGCAGGGACGAGGCTGGCCCCCGAGTGGATGCCCGGGAAGAGGCGCTCGAAGAGCTTCGCGCGCCTCAGGATGACGTCGACGAAGTAGATTCCCCCGCCGTCTCCAGGCCCGGCCTTCTCGCCCGGAACGCGAACGAGGGGAGCGACCGGATGAGCCGGGTCCGGGAGGAGCAGGTAGTCGTCCGAGGGCAGGAGCCAGAGGACGACGAGTGTCGTCGCCAGCAGAAGGAAGACGATGCCGGCGATGCGGGAAGGGCGGAGGGAGTTGCGGCTCACCAGAGGCTTCGGCCGGCGCCGCCGTCGACCGAGAGGACCGTCCCGCTGA
>JBBQDF010000604.1:0-1581 GCA_038319475.1 Thermoanaerobaculia bacterium | reverse complement strand
GACCGTTCCAGGCTCGCGCCCGCGTTCGACACCGCGGCGTCGAAACCCCCGTCACCGTGGTGCCCGCATCAGACGGCTCCGCGCGCGTCCTCTTCGACGAGCCGGTCCGCGCGGTAGCGCCCGGCCAGTCCTGCGTCTTTTACGACGGAGACGTCGTCGTGGGAGGAGGGGTGTTGAGGGAGGCTGGGAGTTGACGGTTGAGGGTTAGAGGGATACGGCTTATCCGCAGTCACAACGCTCAACGCTCACCCTCTCTCAACCCCCCTCAGTTCGCCGACTCCGTCCCCTCCGGCGTCGGGGCTGGAAAGTCCGACCGGATCTCCCCGTAGTTGCGCTCATAGATCTCGACGTTCTGCTGCAGTGCGCGCGCCAGCTGCTTCGCGTGGAATGGTGTGGTGAAGACGCGGCTCATCACCTTCACGTCCGGCCGCCCGGGGACGATGCGGCCGAAGTCGATGACGAACTCCGTCGGGTTGTGCAGGATGTTGGCGAAGTTGACGTACTGCCCTTCGGCCGTCGCTTCGTCGATCGTCACTTTCACTGAAAGGGGTTTCTCATCGCTCATGACGGCCTCCGGCGGCGAATTCTATGCCGCGGAAAGCGCCAGGCATCCGTCGCCGATAATGGCGACCGTGAGGCGAGCGTTCTTCGGGTCCGCTGCAGCGCTTCTCGTCGTCATCGCCGGGGCCGCAGCAGCTTCTGCGCAGGAGGAGAAGATCTCTCGCGCGGGCGAGTCCGCGGCGGGGCTCCTGGCCTCCGCCGACCGCCACTATGCGGCGCGCGCGGCGGGAAGGAGCGGCGCCCGCGCGGACCCGCGCGAGATCTCCGAGGCGATCGCTCTCTACGAGCGGGCCGGCGCCCAGGTCCCGGAGGCCCGGTGGAAGCTCGCGCGCGCTCTCTACTTTCTAGGCAGCTACACGGGGCTCGAGGGGGAGGCGCAGCGCGCCGTGTTCGACAGGGCCCGGCGTGCGGGGGAGGAGAGTGTCGCGTCGCTCGGGACCCGACACGGCCGCCGGGATCTGCGGAAGCTCGAGCCGTCGGCGGCGGCCGAGCTTCTTCGAACGGACGCCGATGCGCCTGCGGCCCTGCTCTGGACCGCTGTTGCCTGGGGGCAGTGGTCTCTCGCCTCGGGGAAGATGCACGCCGCCCGCGAGGGGGCGGCACGCAGGATTCGCGACGACTGCCTGACCGTGATCGCGCTCGATCCGGGGTACGAGGAAGGCGGCGGGTACCGCATCCTCGGCCGCGTGCATGACCAGGCGCCGAAAGTCCCGCTTCTGACCGGGTGGGTCTCGCGCGCCGAGGGGGTGCGGCTTCTGAGGCTCGCCGTGGCGCAGGCTCCCCGCAACTTCGTCAACCGCCACTTCCTGGCCGAGGCGCTCGCGCGCTCTGGAGCCGTGGGCGAGGCCCGCGGCATCGAGGAGGCGATCGTGTCCGATTCACCGGGACGGGATCACATCGTCGAGGAGCTCGCGATCCAGGAGGCGGCGGGAAAGAACCTGGCGGGCTGGCAGAAGAGAAGCTAGAAGGCGAACCGGCTTCGAGCTCGAGCGCCCCGTCAGCGGTTCGTCGGAAGAGGCG
>JBBQDF010000603.1:0-1585 GCA_038319475.1 Thermoanaerobaculia bacterium | reverse complement strand
ATACGAAAAATATACGAAGAGGTCAGAAGCGCTATGGGATATCTCCACTACCCTCGGCCGGAAGCCGCTCCCGCCGTCGCGTCGCGGCGGACAGTGGCGGGGCGGGCGCCGACGGGGGTTCATGGTCCGGGGGCGCATCGGTGAAGAAATCCGCGTCACCTCTCCCCGCATTCTCCGGTAGGAGGGCGGCGCGCATCTCCCGCTCGACCAGGTGGCGGGGGCGGCAGTACCGGCCCCGGCTCCGCCGGATGACGAGCGACCGGCTCGCCCGCAGGCGCGGGTCGCCGCCCGGCGCGCGGTCCATGTTCCGCGTCTGCACAACGTACTCGCCGTCATTGGTGCGCACGAGGCTGCGGCCGATCCCGGCGAGCGTGCGCAGGTTCGCCAGCCGATCGGCCATCTCCGCTTTCGTCGGGCGGTCGTAGACCATCTCGACCGTCTCCCAAACGTACGGGCCGGCCCTGTGCTTGGTAACCTCCTCTCGCCAATCCTCGGACAGCCGCAGGCCGTGGCGGAACGCGGCCGTCACGACGCGGGCGTCCTTCTCGGTCACCTGGTAGGCGATCACCGAGCCTGCGCCCAGCAACGCGTCGCGGATCTCCTCGTCATGGATATTTGCAAACGATTGCGTCGCAAGCACCATCCCGACGCCGTACTTACGTAAATTCTGGAGCACCTCCGGGATGTCGCTGGTGACGTAGTGCTGAAACTCATCCGCGTACACCGGCCACAGCACGCTCCCCTCCTCCCGGCCGTAGCCGGCCTGGACGATCAGCTGCATGACCATCGTGCCGATCAGCTGCACGGCCTCGCGGCCGATGCCGTACTTGCCGCCCTCGGGCATCTTGATCAGGACGATCTTGCCCTCCGCCATCCAGCGGTCGAAGTCCAGCGTCGTCTTCTGCTGCCCGACGATGTTGGCGATCAGCGGGTTGCCGAGGAACTTGTAGAGGCGCGTCAGGATCGGCTCGAGGTTCTCGATCTTCGCCTCGCCCGTCTTCTTGTTGATCGCCGAGCGCCACCGATCCGCCGTGAAGATGTTCTGGATGCGCGGCAGGAAGGCCTCGCGGTAATCCCGATCGGTCAGCAGGCGGGGGATCATCGCCATCGTGCCGGTGCGGTTCTCCATGAAGGTCCAGGCGCACACCTTGAGCCACGTCTCGGCGCTGCCCGCCCAGCCGCCGCCCCACCCCTTCGCGAACGCCTGGAGGATCTGGTCGATCAGCTGCGCCTTCTCCTTCGGCGACGCACCGAGCGGGCTCTGGAAGAAGTTCAGCCCGAACGGGAAATCGTCGTCGGCCACGTCGAGGAGGATCACATCGTCCTCGCGCCAGAACGGAATATTTCCGAGTGGGTCTTCAACAAGCTTTCCATGAGGATCCAGCACGTAGCAGCCGCGCCCGGCGTGCACGTCCTGATCGATCATGTTGAGCATCATATTTGATTTTCCTTGGCCTGTTTTTCCAAGCAATATAATATGTTCGCACCGGTCCTTCGCCGTGATCGTCACATCCGTGTCGAAGTCGATCATCCCGTCGATGCCGACGCTGTGGCCGAGCATCGTGTCGTCCCAGGGATTCGGTTC
>JBBQDF010000602.1:0-1598 GCA_038319475.1 Thermoanaerobaculia bacterium | reverse complement strand
CTGGATCGCGTTGTCCGCCCGCGTCAGCGCGGTGAGCGGAACCCTTCGGAAGGCAACCGTCTCTTTCCCACGCTCGAGCTCGAAGAGTCCTCCATCCGTCCCCGCCCAGAGCCGTCGGGCACGATCCTCGAGCAGTACATTCACGCGATCGGCTCGCGGCGACGGGCCGGGATGGACAGAGAACTTCGAATCCGACGTGCCGGCTCGGTTGGCCGCTCCGGCGCCCAATTGGCGCAGCGTCGCGACGCCTGAGCCGTTGGTGGCGATCCAGTAGGTCCCGTCTCGGGTAACGACGAGGTCGTTTTGGCTGTGGGGCAGGCCGGCGTCCGGGCCGTAGTTCTTGAACCGATAGCCGTCGAACCGGCTGAGCTCGTCCGGTGTGCAGAACCAGAGAAACCCCCGCTGATCCCGGACGATCCGCTTGATCCGGTCGTGTGACAGCCCGTCACCCGCATCGTAGGTCCGAATGGGCAGCCGTTCCGCGCTCGCTTCGGCCGCGAGAAAAACGGACGGCCAAAGGGTCACGAGCAGTCGGAGCGCCTGGGCACGCACGGGACTCCCTTCCCCCAGGGGCTATTCAAGCATGATCCGATCCTCGGGGTGCCAGAACTCCTGCGGTTTTCGATGCCACTTCTCCACGTGAACGGCAAACACCCTTGGCTTCCGGCGCGCCCTGGGTCGCTGGGCGGGGACACCGAAACGTGGCTGATAACGTCCGGGGAGCCGCGATCCAGTGAGTCGATTCCGAATGCTCACGTCGGCGGACGGGATCGCTTCCTTTCTCGGCCGCGAGCCGTGTTCACTCCGGAACAAAAGGAAGGTCTCCATGCGCATGAGAAGTGTCGTGGGTTTCCTCGCGGGTCTCATCGTTACAGGTTGTCTGATGGGCCAGCAGTCGCGAACCTCGGAGGCGGCGGTCCGGTCGAAAGACTCGCCCGAATTCGGGACGTCTGACCGAAGCTACGTCCGCATCAGCGCCGCGGAATTCTTTCACTGGAACTCGAGCTGCGGCTCATGGGAGCGGAGCCGGGCGATATCCAGCCGACGCCCTGTGCCCGATGTATGCCAATTTTCACGCCCCGGGTGGGGCGCTCCTGACATATCTCGAGTACGACTACTGCGACACAAGCGGTGTCCCGGACCTGACGCTTAAGCTTCGAGTGCGACAACGAAGGGCAAGGCTGTTCCCAGATCCTCACCCCCCTCCAGTCAACCGGTTCGCCCGGGTGCACCTTCGCTTCCACGAGCAGCCTCTCCCATCTGATCGACAACTACTGGATCGCGAACTCGAGCCTCTCAACCCGAAAATTGCAGGAACGCCGGGCCGGACGTAAGAATCCAAGGTCTTCTCCCGCCGGTCGGTTGAGGCTAACCCCTTGAGAGCGTCCGCAAGGGCCGCGCCTACCGGGTCTTCATCCACTTCACGCAGGTCTCGACGGCGCGGCGCATGGCCGCGGGCGACTCGGCGTGGTGCCAGTCGCCGTGGCCGGGGAGGACCCACTCGAAGAGGCAGTCGAGCAGGCGCTCCATGGAGCGGATCGTCTCCGGCCAGGAGGACCAGTTGGCGTCGCGGAAGGCGACGAGGTGCCCGCGGCGCC
>JBBQDF010000601.1:0-1601 GCA_038319475.1 Thermoanaerobaculia bacterium | reverse complement strand
CCGCGAGTCCGGCTTCACCCTCCTGGAGCTTCTCGTCGTCATGACGATCATCGGGATCCTGGCGGCCATCGCGGTCCCGGCGCTGCGCGACTCGCCGCAGCGGGCCCGTGAGGCGACGCTCAAGGAGGACCTCTTCACGCTACGCAGCGTGATCGACCAGTACCATGGCGACAAGGGAAACTATCCCGCCGATCTCCAGACGCTCGTGACCGACGGCTACATCCGCAAGATCCCGCTCGATCCCATGACGAAATCCGCGGACACCTGGCTCGTCGCTTTCGAGGAGGCGAGCGAACAGGCCGCCACCGATGCGAGCGGGTCGGCCGCCCCTGCGACCCCCGGCGTCATCGACGTGCACAGCGGCTCTCCCGGGAAGGCCCTGGACGGGACCCTCTACAAGGAGTGGTGAGAACAGCCGGCGAGCGGGACCTCCGTCGAGGAGCTTCACCGCGGATCCCGACCTCGCCTGGAACGAGAGGCCTCTTCTCCTTTCGCCCTTCGCCCTCCGCCTCTGGCCCGCGGCGGAGCCGCAACGAGCGCGGCTTCACCATGGTGGCGGTCGTGATCGGGATCCTGATCCTGACGATCGTGATCGCCGGTGTCGGGCCGGCGCTCGGGACCATCGGGAAGCGGGAGCGCGAGAAGGAGCTGATCTTCCGCGGCAAGCAGTACGCGCGGGCCATCGGCCTCTTCCAGCGGCGGTACGGGCGTTACCCGAACAGCCTGAAGGAAATGCTCGAGAACAACCCGCGGACGATCCGTCAGCTCTGGAAGGATCCGATGTGCAACTGTTCCGACTGGTATCTCCTCATCGCGAACACACCCGATGCGTTCCCGCAGGGTGGAGGCCCGGGCGGCGGGCCGATTCCCGGGCTCACGCCGGGGCCGTTCCGCGCCGTGCCGACGCCGACTCCGCCTCCGTCGGCGTTCGGCACCCCGCAGAGCTCCGGACCGATCGTGGGCGTCCGCTCGAAGGTCCACAAGGAGGCCGTCGCGGAGTGGCGGGGCAAGAAGTTCTACGACGAGTGGCGCTTCCTCGTCGGAGACGCGGACCGGGACGCGGGAGGGGCTTTCGATCCGAACACGCTCCGGCTGCCCGGGGCGCCCCAGCCGGCGCCCCCGCGGAGGTAGTAAGTCGCTGAATCAAAAGGATTTGATTCCTCCCGGACGAAGGGCTCGACCGGGGGTCCGCCGCGATAGAATGGCTCCGCCTGCCGGGAGCTCCTCTCATGGTCCAGAAATTCACGCTCGATAACGGTGCGACCATCCTCGTCGACGAGATGCAGGACGTGCGGTCGCTCGCCCTCGGGATCTTCGTCGGAGCCGGGTCCGGCCAGGAGACCCCCGCGCGCCAGGGCGTCTCCCATTTCCTGGAGCACGTGCTCTTCAAGCGGACGGACCGCCGCTCGAGCGTCCAGATCGCCCGGGCGATCGACCGCCTCGGCGGGGACGTCGACGCGTTCACGACCAAGGAGTACACCGGCTTCTACGCGCACACCCTGGACTCCCGCTTCGGAGAGGCCCTGGACCTTCTCGGCGACATCGTCCTCTCCCCGGCCTTCGAGGCGATCGACATCGAGACCGAGCGGGGGGTCATCTTG
>JBBQDF010000600.1:0-1603 GCA_038319475.1 Thermoanaerobaculia bacterium | reverse complement strand
TGGGGTCGGCCCGAAGAAGGCCCCGATTGTGAGCTTCCGCCCTGACTGCCGCAGGAGCAGGTTGTCGAGTCGCCTCGCCTCTGTGTAGGTCTCCGAGAACTGGTCCTTAAGTAGTTCGTTGCGGGGGTAGATCGCGATCGCCTTTGTCCAGTGCGCGGCTCCCTCGACGAGTCCGGCCAGGTGGGCGAGTGCTGGGATGTAGAAGGCCAACGTCTTTCCGGTGCCGGTCCCAGCACCGATGATGAGGCCCCGGCTCGTGCGCGCCTCAAGGTCAAGGAGCATCCGGCGCGCCGCCTGGTACTGGAACTCGGCGAGGGCGAGCGGTTCGGGTTCCCCATCGTGCAAGAGGCACGCGATGGCTTGCCGGCGTAACGGGGACAGACGGACCTCCGCAGCGAGACGTTCGAGTATCTTGGCCGGGGCGATCTCCCGGCGCGGGTAGCGGCGCGGTCGCCGGGCGAATTGGTAATCCGCGACCAATGTCGGGGCGAGCTGCCAGGGGCGGTTCAGGAACATCTGCCGCAGTTTCGCGAACAAGCGGACCGCCTCGGCCATTCGAGTGCGAAGGAACTCGTGCCCGGCCTCGCGGAACGAGAACAGCAGCCGCCGGTCGAAGAGTGCTTGCCACAGGTCGTCCGCAGTGACCTCCGACCCACTCGCCTCCACCAAGTCCTGCGCGACGTCGGTGACCTCGTCCGCGGAGAATCCGCCATCGACGACACCCCAGGAGAGGAGCTTGGTCTCCTCCCGTTCGAGCCGTTCCAAGAGTTCGCGGACGAGCACGTCCCGGGCCTCGCTCATGTCGTGAGCCTTTCTCTCGGCGCATTAAGTCGCCGCGCGGATGGAGAACGCGGTGAGGATCTTGTGGTCGGCGAGCCAGCGGCGGACCTCCTCGGTGAGGAGGTCGAGTCGGGCACCGGAGGGGGCGGCGGCGGCTTTCAGGAAGGCGACGACTGTAGGCGGCATGTCACCGCCTCCGAGTTGTCCCCACGCCCGTTGCAATTCACTCACATCCGCGTCAAATTCGCCGAGAGCCGCAGCGCTCTCCGGGAGAGTCTGTCGCGTCAGATCGAGCCGCTCGGCCCTCTGGCGTAGGAGACGCACCTCGCGGGGGAACGCGGTGGCCAGGACATCGAGGACGTCGCGGTTCGTGGCGGGGATTTTCGTCTCGGTGTACTTCTGCCACGCCGTCTGCAGTTCGGCCTCCAGCCGGTTTCCAACCGCATCGACCGCATCCTTGAACGGGGTCGATGCGAACGTGCGCTCATCGACGAGGGACTCTGCTTTCTCTCGAAATGTGTCACGGGTTCTGGCGATCAGAGCCGCGACCATCCGGGCGTTTTCACCGAGATCGATGCGTGCGATCCCGGCGTCCCGTAGCGTCCGCATGACACCCAGAAGGGGAAGGAGGCGGCGCACCTGCTGAACGAACAGATCGCGGACCTTCTGGAATCGCTTCAGTTGCTCCACGTTCAGCCGGAGCTGTTTCTTTTCGGTGACCCTCGCACTCAGGGTCCGGCAGTCGTCGAGGATCACGGCGCACCTCCCGCAAGTTCTCCGACCAAGGCGTGCAGTTGGTCGAGGTTCTCGGCGATCACCTGTT
>JBBQDF010000599.1:0-1603 GCA_038319475.1 Thermoanaerobaculia bacterium | reverse complement strand
GTCGAGCCCCGGCAGCCCGTACTCGGAGATGGTCGAGCCGAAGAGGTGCATCCCGGCCATGTCCGGGATCAGCTCCTTCGGGAATCGCCCCTCCCAGGCGGCCTCCTCGATGATCGGAAGGACCTTGTCGTCCACCCACTGGCCGACGGTGTCCCGGATGAGCCGCTGCTCTTCCGTCAGGAGAGTGTCGAAGTCGAGATAGTCGGAGAAGGAAGCCAATGGGAATCCTCCAGCAAAGGGCGGGATCGTATCGCGGAGCGGCCCGGACTCCAAGGACCGTCCGCGGTACACTTTCGGGGCATGAGCGTCTTTCTCGGCGGCTCGGCCTACACCATGGTCCGGGACATCGCCGAGGGGTACATCATCGCGACCGAGCTGACCTTCAAGAAGTTCCAGCGGGCCGACTTCCAGGCCTTCGGGTTCGAGCTCGACAAGCTCATGCGCGAGACGCGCGCCGCCGTCCCTCCGACGGGGGACGTGGAGGCGACCCAGAAGCGGCACCGGAAGATGCAGCGGCTGCAGCAGGTCATGACGCTGTCGAACAACGTCCGCTCGCGGCTTCGTTGAAGGGAGATTCGGGTCCGCGGGCGCGCGAGATCGCCCTCGCCGCGCTCTTCTTTCTGGCATACACGGTCCTCGCGACCTGGCCCCAGGCCGTCCACCTCGGCGACGCGATGGCGGACCTCTGGGACGCCAAGCTCACCGCCTGGATCCTCCGCTGGGACTACGTCCAGACCCTGCGCGATCCGTTGAACCTCTTCCAGGCGCCCATCCTCCATCCGGCCCGGTACGCGCTGGCGTTCTCCGAGAATCTCTACGGCGCGGCGGTCTTCGGCTTCCCCCTGGTTGCGGCCGGCGCCTCCCCGGTCTTCGTCTACAACGTCCTCCTGCTCCTCGGAATGTTCCTGTCGGCCTGGGCGGCCTGGGCCCTCGCCCGCTATGTCACCGGCGATCCCGCGGCGTCTCTGGTCGCCGGGCTCGTCTACGGGTTCCTTCCCTACAAGCTGGCGCAGCTGGCCCATTTCCACATGCAATGGGGAGCGTTCCTTCCGCTGGTCTTCCTGTACTTGCTCCGCTATCTGGACGGGGGCCGGAGGCGCGACGCCGTCCTCCTGGGAGTGGCGTTTTCCTGGAACGCCATCGCGTGCATCCAGTACGCCTTCTTCACCGGCTTTCTCGCCGCCGTGGTCCTCGCGTACGAGTGGATCCAGCGCGGGCCCCAGCATCGAAAGCGGTTGCGAGGGGCGGTGCTGGCGATGGCGCTCGCCACCATCCCGATCGTTCCCTTTGCCATCCCGTACAAGAAGGCCGCGGACCTTTACGGGATGAAGCGGTACATCGGCGAGATGACGTTCTTCTCGGCCAAGCCCGGCTACTTCCTGTCGGCGGGCGAGCGCAACAAGACCTGGGGACCCGTCACCGCGAAGTTCCGCGGGCCGGAGGGCGACTTCTTTCCGGGCGTTCTTGCGCTGATCCTTGCCGGAGTCGCCGTCGCGCGCCTGAGAAGGAGAGGACCGCCGCCGCCCGCCGGGGATCCGGTGTCGCCGGCGCGCCGGCGCGCGGCGCTCGCCATGGACGTGAGCGTCGTCCTGCTCCTCGGGGT
>JBBQDF010000598.1:0-1606 GCA_038319475.1 Thermoanaerobaculia bacterium | reverse complement strand
GCCGCTTCGAGCCCCGTCACGTCGGAGGACAGGCGCAACTCGAGCTTTCCCTGCCTCGCGAGCGCGAGCACGCTATCGCGGTTGATCGGGTTGGGACGCGAGAGAGTCGCTCCGCGATAGGAGAGGACGACGCGGTTGCCCTGTTGAACGAGGAACTGGCAATACTCGGTGGCGGTATCTCCTCCTCCGACCACGAGGACGTCCCTGCCCGACAACTCCTCGCTCGTGACGTCGAAGAGAACCTTGGACTTGACCGGGCCGGGAATCGGGTAGGACGGTTGCGCGGGCCGCCCGAGGATCCCGATCGCGATTACGACGACGCGGGCGAGAAAGACTCCGCCGGTCGATTCGACGCGAAGGCGCTCGTCGGGCTCGCTCCCGATCCGGAACACTTCCTCCCGGTAACGCACCTGCGCGCCCGAATCCCGAATCGCCGCGTCGAGGTAAGTCAAGGTCTGTTCGCGAGTGAGGTCCGGGATGCAGAGCACTCCTTCGCACTTCGCCTCGATGCCCTTGTAGTTGGCGAGCACGGGTTTGGACGGCGGATAGTACTTGCGGATGATCCACGAGTGCTCGGGCGCGCGTTCGAGGACGAGAATCCGGCCCGGTCTGACTCCCGCCGCCCGCGCTTCGGCCGCGAGCGCGATGCCGGCCGGCCCGGCGCCGATGATCAGGATGTCGAACTCCTGCGCCCGAGGTCGGTCGTTCACGCGGTCAGTCTCCCTGAAATCCGGTCAGACGCGGGCTCCTTCTCCACCCGGACGAGGCGGGCTATTTGAGCATCCGCGTCAGCTCGTCTGACAGGCGCCCCGTCAGCTCCCATCGGATTAGGGCCGCGGGAACCAGTCCGGCGGCGTCGAATTCCGCCATGAAGGCCTTCATCGCGAACCCGTCGCCCTGCTGCTGCTTCCGCTCCGCGAGGAGCTTCTCGATCTCTATCTTGCCGATGACGTAGCTGGTCCCGTACCCGGGCTGCTGAAGGTACAGATGCTGTTCGGAGCGGACCAGGTCTCCGTCCATTCGAAGCCATCCGCGAGGGGTCTGCCCGGAGGCGAACGCGGCCGCCTGCTCCAGGGTCCAGTCGTTGCTGTGCATGCGAAGGTCGCCCAGCGCGCGGGCCGCCCGCTCCGCCAGAAGGATGTAGACGAGCTCGCGCGACCGGGGCCGCGCATCGAACATTCCGGCCTGCATCATCAACTCTTCCCACCCGGTCGCGTGCCCCTCGGTTCGTGTGTTGAAGATGTTGTAGAGAAGCGCCTCCCGGCGAATCGGACTCCGGTGGGGCTGGCGCGCCATGCGGCCCTTGTCGAACCAGTGGTACCCGTGGGTGCGCATCACTTCGGGATCGCGGTAGTCGACCTCGTTGAAGAACTCCCGCACACCGCCGCGGAAGGCACCTGTCCTCGCACTGAGAGCGGGTTCCATCCAGTCCTCGACCGCGAGGATCTGGTGGTCGCGGAGGAACGTCATGTAGTCCGTCACGCCCGAGGCGAAGCGGCGCGTGTGTTCCTCCGCGGTCGCGATCGGCGCCTGCGGAGCCAGCTTCGCGTTTTTCTGCTCTTCCATGGCGAGAAGGGCGTGGGAGCGCGCGAGCTCTCGCTGCATG
>JBBQDF010000597.1:0-1606 GCA_038319475.1 Thermoanaerobaculia bacterium | reverse complement strand
CGGCCACGCACCGTGACGCGCACGTCCTCGGCGTCGACTCCCGGCACTTCGATCAGGATGCGCAGCTTCTGTCCGTCGTCCATGACGTCCACGTTCGGGTCCCACGAGGTCGCCGTCGCGGCGGTGCCCTGGTTGCTCTCGACGAACGTCGCGAAGAGGCGGTTCAATTCGCTCTGCAGCCGCGAGAGCTCGACCATCGGACCGTAGAATTTTCCGGAGCGTCTCATGGGAGCGGCTATCTCCTATCCGGAGCTCTTGGTCTCCGCACGGCCGATCAAGTCCTTCAACTCGTGAAGAAACTCATCCACGTCCTCGAATTTGCGGTAGACGGACGCAAAGCGGACGTACGCGACCTTGTCGAGCTCCCGGAGGCGTTCCATCACGACGGACCCGATCCGGCTCGTGGCGATTTCTCGCTCTTCCGAGTCGTGCAGCCCCGTTTCGATCTCGTCGACGATCGCGTCGAGCCTCGCGGGGGCGACGGGTCTCTTTTCACAGGCCTTGACGAGCCCTCCTCGCAACTTCTTGCGGTCGAAGCTCTCGCGCCGCCCGTCGTTCTTGACCACCATGTACGGGATCTCTTCGATCGTTTCGTAGGAGGTGAAGCGGCGGCCACAGGAGACGCACTCCCGCCGCCGCCGGATGACTTCTCCGTCGCGTCCTTCTCGAGAGTCGACGACGCGGTCGTCTCCTCCCCCGCAGAAAGGGCAACGCATCTCTTCCAAGAGTATCGCGTGCCGCGGTTTGCGGCCATTTATGGGAGCGGGCCGCCGCGCCGCCCGGGCCCGGCGCCCTCCGTCGGCGGGAGCTCGGTCGCGCGCGCGGGCGCCGTCAGGAGAAAGACCAGACCGATCAACGTGATCGGGACGAAGGAGATCGCGTGCGCGATCAGCGCCACCGCCGAGGCGGTCGCCACGTCGATGGCGTAGAAATAGGTCAGCGCGAACTGGACCGCCACGTGGTACGAGCCGAGACCGCCCGGCGTCGGGACCATCAGACCGAGCACGGCGAACGTCGTCACGACGAAGGCGGCCGAGAAGGGCAGGGAGAGATGGAAGGCGCGGAAGAGCATCGCCACCTGGACGTTGATCACGAACCACAACGCGAGTGAGCCTGCCGCGACCAGGAGAAAAAGGGCGGGATCCCGCAGCGTGGCGAATCCGTCGATGAATGAGCCCGCGAAGGAGCGCAGCCGCGGCTGAAGGCGCTCCGGCAGGCGGTTCCAGACGAGATCGAGCAGCGCCTCCGTTCTCGCACGCTGGAACACCGCGAAGACGACGACGCCGACGGCTCCGATCATGAAGATCGCGGGCAGCGCGAGCTTTCCGAGTCCCCCGGACCGCGGAAGCCCGATCGACATCGCGAAGGCGAAGAAGACGACGACCGAGAGGCCGTCCAGCACCCGCTCGAGGACGATCGAGGCGAGGAGCGGCGAGAAGGGAAGCCTCCGTGACCGGGCGAGAAACGCGGGTCGCAAAACCTCGCCCACCTTCCCCGGCAGGTTGTTCGCGGCGAATCCCACGGAGGTTGCCGCGAACGCGGGCAGGAACGGGACGCGCCCGACCGGGCGCAGCAGCCACGTCCACCGCAGCGCGCGCAGAGCGAA
>JBBQDF010000596.1:0-1610 GCA_038319475.1 Thermoanaerobaculia bacterium | reverse complement strand
GACGGCCTTCCAAGCCGTTCGCCCTCATGGCCAGGGATCTGGACACGGCGAGAACAGTCGGGGAGGTCACCCTCGCGGCCGAACGCGCGATGACGTCCCCGGCGCGCCCAATCGTGCTTCTGCGGCGGCGGGCGAATGCGGCGATGGCGGAGGAGATTGCGCCCGGCCTCTCCGAGGCAGGCGTCATGCTCCCCTCCACGCCGGTTCACCACCTGCTCTTGAACGACGGCCCGCCGCTCCTCATCATGACGAGCGGGAATCTCTCGGAGGAGCCGATCGCCCGCGAAAACGGGGTGGCCGTCGAGAAGCTCTCCGGAATCGCGGACGCCTTTCTCCTCCACGACCGCGAAATCCACACGCGCGCGGACGATTCGGTCGTCCGGATCTTTGCGGGCGAAGGGCACCCGATACGCCGGTCGCGCGGGTTCGTGCCCGACCCCATTCGGATTCCGGTTCCCGCCGATTCAGCGCCCGTGCTCGGCGTCGGCGCCGGCTTGAAGAACACCGTCTGCCTGACGCGGGGGGACGAGGCCTTCCTGTCTCCGCACGTCGGCGATCTCCAGAGTCCCGAGGCGATCGGGTTTTTCGAAGAGGTCGTGGAGAAGTTGAAACGTCTCCTCTCGGTCGAACCGGCAACCATCGCCCACGACCTTCACCCCGATTATTTTTCGACCCGCTGGGCGATCGCGTCCGGGGTGCCCCGCGCGCCCGTCCAGCACCACCACGCGCACGTCGCCGCCTGCCTCGCGGAACACGGGCGGACGGAGGCGGCCATTGGAGTCGCCTTCGACGGGACCGGCTGCGGCCCTTCCGGCGAGCTCTGGGGCGGGGAAATCCTGACCGCGGACCTGATCGGTTTTCGCCGGGCCGGCCACCTGCGGGCGCTGCGACTGCCCGGCGGAGAAGCCGCCATCCGGCAGCCCTGGCGGACCGCCATCGGCGCCCTCCTCGACGCCCGAGAGACGCTCGCGGCGCTCGACGGCGTGGAACCGGGGCGGGTCCACGCCATCCAGGAGATGCTCGAGAAAAACCTTCGATGCCCCGAGGCCACGGGCGCGGGGCGGTGGTTCGACGTGGTCGCCGCCCTTTGCGGCTTCCGCGGCGCGATCACTTACGAAGGTCAGGCCGCCGCCGAGCTCGAAGCCCTGGCCGCCGCGGACCGCGCGGATCCCTACTCGTTTGAGCTTTCGGGCGGGGACGGGGACACTCCGTTCGAAGTCGATCTGCGCCCCATGGTCCGGGAAATCGCCCGCGCGCGGCAAGCAGAAGCGCCGGTGCGCGACGTCTCCTCCCGGTTTCACGAAACGATGGCCCGCGTCGTTCAAGAATCCGCCCGTTTCGTCCGCAAGATCTCGGGTCTCGAGACGGCGGTCTTCTCCGGAGGAGTCTTTCAGAACCGGACGCTCACAGAACGCGCGAAACAGCTTATGGAAGCCGACGGATTCGAAGTGTTGATTCACCGGCGGGTTCCGGCAAACGACGGCGGGATTTCGCTCGGCCAGGCGGCCGTCGCCGCGTCCCGTCTCGCGCGCCGGGAAGGAAGGATCTGACCATGTGCCTCGGAATTCCGGGAGAGCTCCTCGAGGTCCGCGACGTCAAGGGCCTGAAGT
>JBBQDF010000595.1:0-1611 GCA_038319475.1 Thermoanaerobaculia bacterium | reverse complement strand
TGCGGCGGCATCATCATCGTCGCGCCGCCTTCACCGTGGCCGACGCCCATCTGCTGGAGCTGCTGCATCATCTGGGGCTGGATGCCCTGCCCGCCCGGACCCGCGAAGGCCGGCTTCGGCTGGATCGTCGGCGCGTAGGACGACACGGCGCCGTCGTTGACCTGGACCTTCGCCTTGTTCTTCAGCTCGGCGATGTAGTTGTCGAGCATCGCCTTGCGGCGATCGGTCATCAGCTTGCGCTCGATCGACTTCTTCACCTGGTCGTAGGTGCGCTCGGTGCGCGGCGCGCGGTTCTCGACCTTGACGATGTTCCAGCCTTCCGCCGTCTCGAAGACGTTCGAGACGCCGTTGTCCTTGATCGCGAACGAAGCCGAGACGAGCTTCTCGTCGAGGCCCGGGCGTCCGGTCGACGCGAAGTATCCGAGCTCGCCCTGACGCGCCTTTTCGGGACCTTCCGACTTCTCGCCCGCGAGCTTGCCGAAATCATTCGGGGCGGCGAGCGCCGCCTTGCGGATCTCCTCCGCGCGTCCCTTCGACTCCTTCTTGTCGGCGCCGAACGCCACCAGGATGCGGCGGGCGCGGACCTTCTCGGGGATCACGAACTCGTCGTGATGGGAGTCGAAGTAGTGCTTCGTCTCCTTGTCGTCGATCTGGATGCTGTCGGCGTTCCCGAGCGCGTCGCGCTGCAGAAGGGACACCATCATCATCTTCACGCGAGGATGGTCGTCGTATTTCTTGGCCTTCGCCTCCTGGTACATGACCTCGTTCGAGATCAACTCGTCCAGGAACTCCTTCTTCTTGTCGGCGGTGACTTCGGCGGCGCTCTGGAAGGTCGAACGATTCACGCGCTCGTCCATTTCCTTCGTCGTGATTTCCGCCCCATTCACGGTGGCGAGCGAGGTTCCGCCGGTCGCCTTCTCGTAGGGCTTCACTTCGACCTTGGGGAGCTGGACTTCGTTGCTTCCACAGCCGGAAACGAGGGCCGACGCGGCAACGGCAACGAACGACAGGCAGAGTGCGCTTCGCTTCATGAGGGAGTGCCTTCCTTGATGTCCGCGGTCCGAATTACTCGGATCGAGGCCTCTGAACCCGCAGACCCTGCGGATTGTTCCGCGACGGAATACCACCCTCATTCCAGCAGCGCAAGCAGGCCTTTCGCCTCAGGAATCGTCTTCGCGCGGTCGAGGATCCGGGCCTTGAATTTCTGGTCCGGCGTCAGCCGATATCGCTTCGGTTCCTTCGCGGCCATGCGGACCAGACGCTCGGGATTGACGCGTGTTTTCTCCGCGAACATCAGGATCAGGTCCTTGCCGTCGAACGCGAGGTCCCGAATGCCGAGGCGCTGCATCGTCCGGCGCAACCGGAGCACCTCGACCAGGTTGTCGACCTCCGCGGGCAGCACGCCGAAGCGATCGCGCAATTCATCGCGAACCTCGCTCAAATCCTCGTCGCTCTTCGCGGCGGAAAGCCGTCGGTAGAAACCCACGCGGAAACGGCTGTCCTGGATGTAGGAGTCGGGAAACCGCGCCGCGGTCTGGAGGTTGAACTCGGGCTCGATATCCGGCTCCGAGGGCTCGAGTCCGCGCATCTGGTCGACGGCCTTCTTCAGCA
>JBBQDF010000594.1:0-1628 GCA_038319475.1 Thermoanaerobaculia bacterium | reverse complement strand
GGAGGCGACGTGAGGCGACGTTAGTTGACCGTCTCCTCCCCTCCGTCCTCGTCATCGGGTGACGGCGACGCATGGTGGTGGACCATTTTCCACTCCCCGTCTTCCCGCGCGAAGAGGTTCGTTGCCTGCATCCGGGCCGCGGCATCCGCCCGTGTCGATCCGAACGGACGGATGACTTCGACGCACGACACCCAGGCGATCTCCCCGGAGACTTCGATCCGGACGTCTTCGCAGGCCACGGCCCACGGCCGCGAGCTTTCGAAGATGTTCTCCCAGGACCGACGGATCTCCCGCGATCCGTCGAGTCGATGCCAGCCCGGATGGATGCAGCTCACGATCCCGGTGTGGGACCAGACGAGGTCCATCGCGGAAAGCGAGCGGGCCTCGAGCGCGCGATAGAACGCTAGATTCGCGGCGGCCACGGCCGTCTCTTGGGGCGTGTCGGGCAGGATCATGCGAGCCCGGCGAAAACCGATAGATCAACGTTGCCCCCTGAGACGACCGCGGCGACACGCGCGCCGGGAGCAAGGCGGACCCGCCCCGAAAGAAGAGCGCCGGTCGCCGCCGCTCCCGACCCCTCGACGAATAGCTTGGCGCGGCTCGCGAGCATTCGCATCCCCTCGCGGATCGCCTCTTCGGACACCGTGACAATTTCATCGACCGCTTCGCGAGCGATTTCGAGAGGCAGCGCTCCGACGAAGGGCGGCGTCATTCCGTCGGCGAGCGTCGCGGCGGGCCGTGGCACGGGAACCGGCTGCCCGGCCGCGAGCGCGGGCCCGAGTCCCGGTCCCTCCTCGAGCTCGACCGCCACGACGCGCGCCTGAGGCCGCACCTGGCGGATCGCAGACGCCATGCCGCCGAGAAGGCCGCCCCCTCCCACCGGCACCACCACCACGTCCACGTCGGGAAGATCTTCCAGGATTTCGAGCGCGGTCGTGCCGGCGCCGGCTAAGACGAGCGGGTCGTCGAAAGGGTGCACGAAAATCGAGCCGCGCTCCTGCCGGACTTCGTTCAGCCGGTCGAAGAGAGTCGCCCGGTCGTCATGGAAGATGACTTCGGCGCCATAATCGCGCACCGCCTCGATCTTCGCGCGCGGAGCGTTCGAAGGCATGACGACGGCAGAGGCGCACCCGGCGATGCGAGCGGCCCACGCCACCGCCTGAGCATGATTGCCCGCGGAAACGGTGACGAGCCCGCGCCCCCTTTCTGGATCCGAAAGCGACAGGACCTTATTGAGCGCGCCTCGCGGCTTGAACGATCCGGTCTTCTGGAAACTCTCGCACTTTAAAAAAAGCGACGCACCAATCCGCTCGCCCAGCTTCTCGGACCGAAAAAGGGGCGTCCGATGCACCTTCCCCCGTATCCGTTCCGCCGCGTCCCGAATCTCCCCGATCGAAATCATGCGCGCGGCAAAGCTTACGCCGACTCGCAGCTGTCATGGATGACCGTTGCTGAACGAGTCAGCCCTCACGGAGAGCGAGTAGAGCGAGTAGAGCGCGCTTCAGGCGAGCTGGTGGCTAAGCTCGCCCCGAGAGGAGTCTCCCGACCAGAGGGAGGGAGGAGCCTCTCGGGGCGGGAGCCATCGCGAACGGAGGGACGAGGCGAGCGGTCGAAGGCCGCATCCGGCC
>JBBQDF010000593.1:0-1629 GCA_038319475.1 Thermoanaerobaculia bacterium | reverse complement strand
ACGGCAAGGTCTCGACGTTCCTACGAGTGATCGTCCCCACCGTTGCGCCCGGGCTCGTGGCGGGCATCCTGCTCGTGTTCATCCCCGCGGTCGGAGACTTCATCACGCCGTCGTTGCTCGGCGGGGTCAGGACACAGATGTTCGGGAACACGATCCAGGACCAGTTCGGCAGCGGCCAGAACTGGCCGCTCGGTTCGGCGATGGCCGTCCTCCTGATGGGATTCGTCCTGATCGGAGTGTTCCTCTACCTCCGTCGTGTCGGCGAGGACGGGTTATGAGCGTCACGCCCGTGAAGGTGGTCGTGCCATCGTCCCCCGCCGAGCCGGCGCCGCCGAGGGCGGCTCGTTCACCGAAGAGCCCGCTCCGGCCCCGTTACCTCAAGCTCCACGCGGTGCTCGTCTATCTGTTCTTGTTCGCTCCGATCATCGTCCTCGTGGTTTTCAGCTTCAATCGCGCGCGCAGCGGCACGAAGTTCACGGGCTTCTCCATTCGCTGGTACAGCGACCTCATTCACAACGACGAAGTGCTCGCCGCGTTCCGCAACACGCTCAAGGTGGGGATCAGCGCGACAATCGTCGCAACGATCATCGGCACGTTGGCCGCGTTCGCGTTGACGCGCTTCAAGTTCTCGGGTCGCACCGCCTACTCGACGCTCATCTTCATCCCGCTCGTGATTCCCGAGGTGGTGATGGGCATCTCGCTCCTCGCGTTCTTCGTGCAGTTCGTGGGCCTGCAGCTCAGTCTCCGCACCGTGATTCTGTCCCACATCACGTTCTGCATCAGCTTCGTGATCGTGGTCGTGAAGGCCCGATTGGCCTCGTTCGACGAGCGTTTGGTCGAGGCGGCTGCCGACCTCGGCGCCACGCCGTTTCAGACGTTCCTCCGGGTCATGCTCCCCCTCGCCGCGCCAGGCATCGCGGCAGGGGCGATGCTCGCGTTCACGATCTCGCTCGACGACGTGGTGATCACGTTCTTCACGTCGGGCGTCGGCTCGACGACGCTCCCGCTCTACATCTTCGGCCAGGTCAAGTTCGGCGTCTCCCCGGCGATCAACGCGCTGTCGAGCTTCGTGCTGTTGTTCTCTCTCGTGGTTCTCGGAATCGGGGCGCTGTTGAGTGGTCGAGCGGCCAAGCGCGGTGCCGGCGCGATCGACGTGACGGCACTCGGCTGAGCAGGCGCGACGTCGAATCCCGGATCCTCGGGGAGGTCCGCGTCCCGCGAGGCCGGTCGGCGTACCGTTCGGTGGCGAAATGACGGACGAGACCAGTGGTTGCCCGCGCTGTGAGGGCCTTGTCGTCATCGTCGCGGTCGCGTGCAGCCAGTGTGGCGAGATCCACCACTCGGGCCACGTTCCCCCTCCCGGCGACGCGCGATCGCGCTCGGCCAACGAGCCGCGACCGGTCTTCGACGTAGCCGAGGTGATGGTGGAAACCCCGCCTGCGGGTGCCGCGGCGGCGTCGATTCTCCCCGCCCCCGTCCGCCTGTCCGATCTCGGGCATCGGTCCACACCGTCTCGCATGCGCATGAGTGCTACCTACACGAACGGTGGCGTCAGCAAGCTCCCTACACCGATCACTCCGCAGGCGCTGCCCCGAGGGACGGCGGCACCGGCGCCGAAACCTCCTCGCC
>JBBQDF010000592.1:0-1647 GCA_038319475.1 Thermoanaerobaculia bacterium | reverse complement strand
CTCGCCGAGGCTCTCGAACTTCGGATCGACGAAATAGCCGTTGAGACACGTCATCATCAGGTAGAGCGAAAGCGAGTTCCGGTTTGTGAGGTTCGGGCCGTCGGAGACCTTGAGGATGCTTCCGCTCGTCCAGATCTGAACCGCACCGTGGCCGAAGAAGTTGACGATCGTCGGCCCCTGGTTGAGGGCTCCCAGCAGGCGTGTCCGGACCGCCGCATCCGTCGGGCCCTGGTTTCGGTAGACGGTGGTCACGGAAGTGCTCGCCGGGATCAGCCCGTACAGCGTCTTGCTTTCCGCCTCGAAGTCGTAGTCGATGTTCTTGTCCGCTACCAGGAGGAGGCTTCGCGGCCTCGAGGTTCCCCCCTCGTAGCCGACGATCTTGGCCACGGAGACGGTCGCCTGTTCGAGCGTGCGCACCGGAAGACGCCCGACCGCCATCTCGGGAATCCCGTCGGCATTGAGGTCGGCGAGGGAATCGTCGGACGGTGCCTCCATGTACTGCGTGTCCTGGTAGGTCGTGGGCACGAGGTCGAAGCTTCCCTGGTTGGTGAACCCTCGCGGGTCGTTGCTCGCATCGCCGACCAGGAGGATGTACTTCGGCGCGCGCTGCCAGTGCGCCTTCGTCCAGGCGAAGAAGGCCTTCAGAGCCTGCGGGTCGCGCGCGCCGAAGCTGAACTCGTCGAATACGTCCTCGACGTCGGCCACGACGACCTTCAACCCCTGGCGCGTCCGAAGATCGACGAGAGGCGCGAGGGCGGGAATGAAGGTCGCATGCGAGACGATCAGGTAGTCCGCGCTCTGAGCGGAGGAGTTGAGCGAGGAAGCACCGTTTCGCGCCACGGCCGGCACGGCCACCCGTGCGTCTGCCACGGCCAGCAACCGAGTCGCTCCGGACGGCACCTTGGCGGTCGCGACGTAATTGCCCGTGGTGCCGGAGACCGTCGGCAGCAGCTCGCGGCGCACGGCGCCCGGTTTGCTGATGTCGAAGAGCCTGATCTTTCGCGAGGTGAAACCTCCGACAACGACGGCACGGCCCGGGCGGGCCGTGAAGGAAAGCGTGTCGGCCTCCGCGAGAAACTGGTGGGCATAGGTCAGCTCAACCGATTTGCCGAGGCTGAAGTCGACCTCGCCGCCGCCGGCCGTGAACGAAACCGTGTTGTCCCCGTCCTTGACCGCCCCTGCCGGCAGCTGGAAGGTGCCCGTAGCGGCGATCTGACCCTTGAAGGCGATCGTGCCGACGCTCGTGCCGTTCATCGACACCTTGACGATGTGGGACACGAGCGAATAGCCCTGTACCACCACACGCAGAGTCGCCGACCCGCTGGGATCCGCCTGCGGGGCCGGAACCTTGATCGAAAGAGCTTCTCCCGGTCGGATCGCCTCTCCGAGAATGTTCGACTCCTCGCCGTTCAGTAGCGGCGCGTAGTAGGAGTCGCGTAGCTGGATCGTCCGAGTCGCCTGGAAGCTCCCGCGCGGAACCCCAGCCTTCGCGGCGGCCCGAAGAGCTCCCACGCGTACCGGCTTGTCCTTTCCGGCGCTCACGAGCCAGTAGACACGGGTATCGGTGTTGTCGTTGTCCAGGGCTTCTCCGTAGAACTCGAAGACTCCGCGCCGCAGCTGGATCGGCACCTGGCTGCCGTCCACGTA
>JBBQDF010000591.1:0-1656 GCA_038319475.1 Thermoanaerobaculia bacterium | reverse complement strand
GACGCATTCAACCAGGTCGGGACTTCCTCATACGCGACTCCCCGGAGGATCCGGAGCTCGGCCTCAATGCCCTGGGCGCCCAGCGCATCGATCGCGGCTCGCGCGAGCTGCGGGCGCTTGATTGGATCTTCGTTGCTGGTGGCGAAGAGGACCTGAAACCGGTCTTCTTGCCACCCGAGCTTTTTCCGACACGCTTTCCGATCGAGGGGTTGGAAGCGGTCGAGGTCGATGCCGCAGGGAATCACTCGAATTTTGTTGAGGGTCGAGGCGGGCAGAAACCGGCGAAGGTGCGGCGCAACGAGGATGATGCCGGCCGCCCGGCGCGCCGCACGGCGCGAGCACAGGACGCCGTACTCCGCCATCAGCCTCACGTTCCACCGCGCCAGGACCGAGCCCTGCAGATCGGATCCATGGAACGTGACGAGCACCGGCCGATCACGCACCGTCGCCGTCACACGATCCGCCAGCACCCCGCCGTAGAGGACGTGGACCACGTCCGGTTCGAACTCGCGAAGGGTTTTCGCCAGACGCGCGCCGACCCCGAAGTAGGTCTTGATCCCCTCTTTCCGCCGGTCGAAGAGGGCCACATCTACGGTGACACCCGCCTGGCGGAGGGCGTCGACCTGTTCGGACAGGAAGATCCCTGCGGTAGGCCTTTCCGGGCTCGGGTAGGCGTTGGTGACCGCCAGAATCCTGAGGGCTCTGACGGCGGCGAAACTGCTTGGCGGACTTTCTACAGCCCGCGTCTCCGAAGCACCCGCCCGTGAACCGCCCATCATTTCGATAATCCGTAGAGTTGCGACAAGAAATCCGGCAACCGGGCTGCCGACGCGGTCGCGGTTATCGACTCGCGAGCCTCGCGTCCGATGCGCTGCCTCATTTCCCGGTCGCCTGCGAGCGCCACGAGCGTTCTTCCGAGCTCCTCGTCGTCGTGCGGCTCCACGACGAACCCGCTTCGCCCGGGCGTGATGAGCTCCGCAACGCCGCCCACTCGAGTCGTGACAACGGGGAGCCCGGAGGCCATGGCCTCGAGGACGACGTTGGGGGTCCCCTCGAAATCGGACGTGAGAACGAAGATGTCAGACTCAAGATACGCTGGCAGCATGTCGGGCACGGTCCCCCGGAACTCGACTGCGCCGGGGAATAGCCCGAGTTCGGTCGCCAACACTTCGAGCTTTTCTCGAAGCGGCCCGGAGCCGATGATCAGCCCGCTGACGTCGGGTCCGGACTGTGCGCGGACCAAAGCGAGCGCGCGGAGAAATCGATCGAAGCGCTTCTGAGGCACCAGCCGGCCCGCGGCGAGGAGACGGACCGCGTGGGATGCCCGCGGACAGGATTCTGGCGCAAAACGCGTCGTGTCGACCACGTTCGGGAGCAGGAACACGCGGGACGCCGGAACCCCCCGACGGATCGCGTCTCGGACCGCGGACGCCGAATTTGCGGCCAGTTGTCTGGGAAGGTGCAGGGAAGCCTTTCCGAGAATTCGCCCGGTCGAACGGAGCTCGTAATCGACGGTGTTTCGAATGGCGCCAACCTCACGCAATCCGAGCGCCCTTGCCGCGATCGCGGAGTAGAGGTTCGTGTAGAAGTGCTGACTTTGCACGACGTGAGGCCGATCCCGACGTAGCTCGCGAATCAAGGCGGCGAGGCGGAGCG
>JBBQDF010000590.1:0-1660 GCA_038319475.1 Thermoanaerobaculia bacterium | reverse complement strand
CCAATCCGAGCAACACGAAAGACCAGTGGCGGAAGGTGGAAGTGAAGGTCGAGCCGACCAACCTCCAGGCGAAGACGATCAGCGGGTATTACCCGTAATCGTCGCCTCCGCGGCGGCAGGGGTCTCGGCTTCGCCGATCGGCCTCCGGCTCGCGCGGTTGCGCGCTCGACCGGAGGCCTGACCCCTCCCGCCGCTCCGGCTCCCGCCACGCAGGCCTCCTCCCTCCCTCTGGTCGGGAGACTTCTCTCGGGGCGAGCTTAACCACCATCCCACCAAAGCGAAGGTCTGTCCCTCTCTTACGAGCCACGACCGGACTTTTCCGCGCTCGAAAGTGCTAGTCTCGTCTTGTCCTCTCCGGTTCCCCGCCGGGCGTCCTCCTCCCCTCGAGGAGGCTTTCGATGCTCGTTCGCGTTCATTCTGCTGCGACGTTTGGAATTGATGCTCACGTTCTGGACGTGGAGCTCGACGTGTCCCGGGGTCTCCCATCGTTCACGATCGTCGGCCTGCCCGACGCCGGGGTGCGCGAGGCGCGCGAGCGCGTCCGTTCGGCTCTGCGCAACAGCGGGTACGCTCCGGTGAGCGGCGCGATCACCGTCAACCTCGCGCCCGCGACGCTGCGCAAGGTCGGTGCGGCGATCGATCTGCCGATCGCCGTCGCGTTCCTGTTCGTCGCCGGACTGGTCCCTGCCACGGAGAAGCGGAGGATCTACGTCGGCGAGCTCGGTCTCGACGGCGAGGTCCGGCCTGTTCGTGGAGCGCTTTGCCTCGCGCTCGCCGCCCGCGAGGCGGGTTTCGAAGAGCTGATCCTTCCCGCGGGCAACGCCGCGGAAGCTTCCGCGGTGGACGGCATTGAGACCGTCCCCGTCCGCTCACTCTCGGCGACGGTCGCGCACCTTCTCGGAGAAGCGGCCGACCGCGGAAACGCAAAAAACGTGGCCGGCCCTCCGCGGGAGCGCGCCCGCGCCTGCGGAGATTTCTCGGAAATTCGCGGACAGGCGCTCGCTCGCCGCGCGCTGGAAATCGCGGCGGCCGGAGGGCACCACGTCCTCCTCTCCGGCCCTCCCGGCACCGGCAAGACCATGCTCGCACGCCGCGTTCCGACGATCCTCCCGCCTCTTTCCCGCCCGGAGTCGATCGAGGTGACGTCCGTGCATTCGATCGCCGGGGCGCTCCCGGCCGACGGCGGGCTGCTGTCCGAGCCGCCCTTCCGTTCGCCGCATCACGGGATTTCCGCTCCGGGTCTCGTCGGCGGCGGCACCCGGCCGCGCCCCGGCGAGATCTCTCTGGCTCACCGCGGGGTGCTCTTCTTAGACGAGCTGCCCGAATTTCGCCGCGACGTGCTCGAGGGGATACGGCAGCCGCTCGAGGAAAAGCGCGTGAGCCTCGTCCGCGTCGGCGGGGCCTGCGTCTTTCCCTCCGACTTTCTGCTCGTCGCGGCGATGAACCCCTGCCCCTGCGGGTTCTACGGAGACGCGCGGCGCATGTGCCGTTGCTCGGAGGGCGAGCGGCTCCGCTACGCGCGGCGGCTATCCGGGCCGCTGCTCGACAGGATCGACCTTCACGTCGCGGGGGCGGCGGGGGCCAGGGGCGACCACCACCCCGGGGCGGGGGGCGGGCCGGCCGAGGCCCGTGGCGCGCGGGGGGTGGAGGGCCCCGGCCG
>JBBQDF010000589.1:0-1678 GCA_038319475.1 Thermoanaerobaculia bacterium | reverse complement strand
CCCCGCCGCCGCCCGTATCAGCTCCCACGCCGTGCCAACGTGCTCCTCCGTAGTCTGCATGTTCCCGATCCCGATCCGCAGCACGACGCGCCCGCGCAGGCGCGTGTGCGTCAGATAAGCGCGCCCGCTCGCGTTGACCGCGGCGACGATCGACTCATTCAGCCGGTCCCGCGTCTCTTCGTCGGTGTCTTCGGGCTCGTATCGGAAGCACACCACCGCCATCGTGACGGGAGCCGACACCGAGAACCCGGGCGACTCTCGGACGCGGCTCGCGAGCCAGTCCGCGAGGCGGCACTGCTCCCGAATCCTGGCGGCGAGGCCTTCCCGTCCGAACGCGCGGAAGACCATCCACGCTTTGAGTGCGCGAAACCGTCTCCCGAGCTGAAGCCCGTAATCCATGTAGTCGATCGATTCACCGTCCGCGTTCGAATCGCCTCTCAGATATTCGGGCACGAGCGAGAAGACGGCGCGCAGCGCCTCGCGGTTGCGGAGATAAAGCGCGGAGAAGTCGAGTGGAACGAACAGCCACTTGTGCGGATTGACCACGAGCGAATCGGCGAGCTCGATCCCGCGCAGGAGCGCCCGGCGTTCGGGGAGGAGCGCGAGCGCGCCTCCGTACGCCGCGTCGACGTGGAGCCACATCCCATGGGAGCCGCAGACGGCGGCAATCTCCGGCACCGGATCGATGCTCGCGGTGGAGGTCGAACCGACGGTCGCGATGGCGGCGAGCGGTTTCATCCCGGCCGAGACATCCGCTTCGACGGCCGCGCGCAGAGCCTCGGGGTCCATCCGAAACTCGGAATCCGTCGGGATCCGCACGGCGTTTGACTCTCCGAGCCCGAGCACGATCATCGCCTTCTCGAGGGAGCTGTGCGCCTGGTCGGACGCGTAGACGCGGCACACCGGCAGGCCGCGCCCGACGATACCGTTCCCGCGGACCGACGGACCGGCCCTCTCGCGCGCGACGGCCAGAGCGTGCACGACGGCGATCGACGCCGTGTCATAAACCACGCCCCGGAATTGGCGAGGAAGGCCGAGCATCTGGCGGATCCACTCGAGGACCACCGTCTCGAGCTCCGTCGCGGCGGGAGATGTCTTCCAGGTCATCGCGCTGACGTTCAAAGCGGCCGCGGCGATCTCTCCGAGCAGCGCGGGCCCGTTGCTCGTGCTTCCGAAATAGCCGAGAAACGCGGGGTGCCCCCAGTGGACGAGCCCGGGCAGGATCACGCGGTCGAGGTCCTCCAGGATCCGGTCGAGCGGCTCGGGGTGTTGGGGCGCCGAGACCCCCAACCCCTTCGTGATGTCCCCCGGGCGGACGGTCGGGGAGATCGGCCGCGCCTCGAGCGATTCGCGGTACCGCGCCACCCAGTCGGCCATGCGGTGAAGCTCCTCCCGGAGCAATCCGTCGGGAAGATCGCCCAGGAGGTCCCGCCCCTTTCCCGGTTCTTCAGCCATGCGCGGGGGCCGAATCGGCACGGCTGTTGCCTTGTCCGGGCGCATGGAAGATTCGGACGCCGGAGAATCCACCGGCCGGGCGGTCACGTACGTCCTCCCGATTCGAGCGGAAGAGCCTCGGGTGGACGACGACCTCGTCTCCTATCTGCTCTGGATCTCCAACCGCGCCGAGACGATCGTGGTCGACGGATCCCCTGACTCCGTTTTCGCGGCGCACCACGAC
>JBBQDF010000588.1:0-1701 GCA_038319475.1 Thermoanaerobaculia bacterium | reverse complement strand
CGCGTTGACCTTTCCCTGCACCAGCCCGTACAGGTTCTTCTGCCCCGGCTTCGTCGTGAAGTCGTCCATCTAGTCGTTACAGAGAAATCCGAGGCCGGGAGCGACGCGCGCGTTCCCGAAGGAGTCATTCAGCGTCGTGGTGACCGAAACCGCCCCGCCGGCCGCGTCGACGATCGAGAAGTGGGTCGTGCTCGGCTTGTCCGTCTCCGCTCCCCGGAGGCTCGGCGTCGGAGTCGCGCGATCCGCCCGGATGGATTTCGCGAGAAACCGCAGCCGCGCGGGATCTGTGAAGATCTTCTGACGCACCCCGCCAAAGGCCGGGTCGCCGAGGAACCGGTTGCGGTCCCGGAACGCGCGCTTCTCGATCTCCGCCATCCAGTGCGCCGAGGCCACGTCGCCCGCGCGCAGCTTCTCGGGGCCGACGAGAGAGGCGAGGAGGACCATTTCAGCGAGCGCGGGTCCGGACGAGGGGGCGGGAGTCGTGAGCACCTCGGCGTTGCCGAAACGGAATCTCACGGCCGGGCGAACCCTGGCCTCGTATCGCGCGAGGTCGCCGCGGCTGATCAGCCCTCTCTGGCGCAGCTGCCCCTCCTCGATGACTCGGGCGAGGCTGCCGCGGTAGAAGCCGTCTTCTCCGCGGTCCCGGATCGCGGTCAGGGTCGCCGCGAGGTCGGGCTGACGGAAGGTCGAACCGACCGCGGGCGCGGCCCCCGCGGGAAGGAAGATCCGGGCGGTCTCCGCGTCCCGAGCGAGCCGGTCGCGGTTCCACGCGATCGAGGCCGAGATGTTGTCCGTGATGACGAACCCGTTCCGCGCCAGGCGGACCGCGGGGTCGACCACATCCCGCCAGGGAAGACGCCCGCCCCGTCGGTGCGCGAGCGCGAGCCCCGCGACCGTTCCGGGCACTCCGCTCGCCAGCGGCCCTTCCACCGAGGAAGGCACGACACCGGTGGCTCCCGGGCGGGTGAAGAGATCGCGTCGCGCCTCGTGGGGAGCGACTTCGCGGAAATCCACGACCAGGACCCTTGCCGCCGCATCCCGCGAGAGCCAGAACCCGCCGCCTCCCAGATTTCCCGCCTCGGGCCACGTCACGGCGAGCGCGAAGGAAACCGCCACCGCCGCGTCCGTCGCGTTGCCGCCTCTCCTCAAGACCTCGATGCCCACGCGCGCCGCGGTCTCTTCCTCGCACGCGACGGCCCCCCCGACCCCGCGCGACACCCGGGGGGTCTGCGCCGCCGCGGCGGCCCAGAGGAGGAGGCCCGCCCACGCCCACAGAAGCTTTTTCATCGCGCCGGCATTCTATGTGCCGCGGTTAAGATCCCGCTCGCCCATGCAAGGCATTCGGGATCTGCACCTGTCCGGCCGCCGCGTTTTTCTCCGCGTCGACTTCAACGTCCCCATGGAAGACGGAAGGGTCACCGACGCCACGCGAATTTCCGAGACGCTCCCGACCGTCCGAGTGGCGCTGAAGGCGGGCGCGCGCGTCATCTGCGCCTCCCATCTGGGCAAACCGAAGGGAAAGCCGTCTGCGAAGCTCTCGCTCGCTCCCATCGCGGTCGAGTTTGCCGCGCTCCTCGGAAGCCCCGTGCGGTTCGTGGACGACTGCGTCGGCGGCGAGGCGGAATCGGTCGCCGAGGCGCTCCAGCCCGGCGAAGTCCTGCTCCTCGAAAACCTTCGCTTCCATGCGGGGGAAGAGGCGAA
>JBBQDF010000587.1:0-1720 GCA_038319475.1 Thermoanaerobaculia bacterium | reverse complement strand
GGGGCCGCCGCCTCGCTCTGGCGCCGCTCCTCTTCTACACGCTGTTCCTCCTCGGATACCACGGCCTGACGATGGCCAAGTCGATGCGCTACCTGTACGTGATCTATCCGGCGCTCGCGGCGCTCGCCGCGATCTTCCTCGACTCGCTGTCATCCCGCGCAAGGGCGGGCGGAATGCCGCGCCTCGTCCAGCGGCTTCCGGCGGCGGCGCTCGTCGCGACGTTCCTCTGCGCCCTCGCGTTTTCGTCGATCTACCGACGCGAGAATTCGCGCGTGGCGGCCACCCAGTGGATCTACGCCCACGTCGCACCGGGGCAGCGGTTTGTCAATGAAGCGTGGGACGACGGCCTGCCGATGCCGATTCCGGGATTCGACCCGGGCGCCTATTCCGGTCCACAGCTCGGCATCGTGGGTCCCGATAATCCCCAGAAAGTCGAGGAAATCGTCGACCAGCTGACTCATTCGGAGTGGATCGCGATTACGAGCAACCGCGCGTACGGAAGCCTGACTCGCATCCCCGTTGTCTTTCCGATGACTCGCGCCTATTACCGGGCGCTGTTCGAAGGCCGGCTCGGATACGACCGCGCAGCGGACGTCACGTCCTATCCATCGCTCGGCCCGCTCGAGATTCCCGACGACAGCGCCGAGGAGGCGTTCACCGTCTATGATCATCCGCGCGTTCTGCTCTTCAAGAAGAACCGGGAGTTCTCGGCCGACCGGGTCCGCTCTCTTCTCTCCGCCGCTATCCCGACTTCGCCGCCGACCTTGAACGACTGGGAGCGCTTCCCGCGCGCGCGACGCCGCGTCACGTCTCCCCTCGTCCCCGGCCGCGGCAGCGACGCCGCCCGCAAGGCCAGCGCTCCGTCGCGGCTGGAAGCCCGTCCCATTCGCTCCCTCGCGGCGGCCGCTCTCTGGTACGCCGTGCTCGCGTTGATCGGAGCGCTGGCGGCGCCCGTCAGCTTTTCGCTTTTCCCGCGTCTGACCGACCGGGGGTTCGGCCTCTCACGGATCGTGGGCCTCGTTGTGGCCACCTACGTCTTCGCCGTTCTCGTCCACGCGCGGATTCTGACCAACGGCCGCCCCGCCGCGTTTGCGGTCCTCGCGCTTCTGGCCGTGGCCTCGGGCGTCGCAAGCGTCATCCGGCGCCGGGCAATCCTCGGGTTCTGGCGCGCGAACCGCCGATCGATCCTGGAAGGGGAGGCCGCGTTCCTCGTCGGCTTCTGCCTCTTTCTCGCGATCCGAGCGTTCAACCCGGAGATTTACTGGGGCGAGAAGCCGATGGATTTCTCGATCCTGAACATCCTCGTGCGCACGAAGACGCTGCCCGCGTCCGACCCGTGGTTCGCGGGAGTCCCGCTCTCGTATTACACGTTCGGCCACGAGATCGTCGCCTTCGTCACGCTCGTCACCGGACTCTCCACCCGATTCACGTTCAACCTGGCCTTCGGCCTGCTCGGGGGCGCCACCCTTCAGGCCGCGTTCACGCTCGCGCGAAACTGGGCCGGCACGCGATGGGCCGCGGTCGCGTCGGGAGCCTTCACGGTCCTGCTCGGGAACCTTTCCGGGCCCCGCGAATGGCTCGTGCGAAAGCGGGCGCTCGATTGGGACTATTTCTGGGCGACGAGCCGGGTGATCAAGGACACGATCAACGAGTACCCGTTCTGGAGCCTGGTGTTCGCCGATCTGCACGCGCACGTCCTGGCGATCCCGCTGGTCCTCTT
>JBBQDF010000586.1:0-1721 GCA_038319475.1 Thermoanaerobaculia bacterium | reverse complement strand
TTGGTCTTCGCCGCGGCCGCCCCCTTGCGCACGCGGTCCTGGAAGCCGTCGACGTCGAGCACCGTGAACATGTCTTCCCCCGCGCGCTTGGGCGGGATGAGCATGCCGACCGGGAGGAAGAGATCCCGCATGCGCTTCCAGTCGGGTTCCGCGTCGGGCCCGTGGCTCACCGAGCCGTAGAGCGCCGCGACCGCCGAGTCCACGGTGGCGGAGTCTCCGACGCCGGCGCGCCCGCGGCCCGGCACCACTGGAGGATTGGCCGTCTGGGCGGCGAGCGCCGAGGCGAGCAGGAACGATGCGGAGAAGAGTCCGGCCGTTCTGGTCATGGGTCTCTCCTTTCGGGGGTCCCGGCAACGATATGCTCGTTTTGGCGCGCGGACTCCAGGATCGGGTTATCCGGCCGTTCGGTGTCCCACGCGAGCGATGCGATCCACCAGCGACGGCCGTCGTGAACGAGCTGGATGCTGTGGATGCCGCGGGCGAAGGGATCGGGATCCCGGGGGGCGCGCACGGTTTCGTAGGTCGAGAACACCTGGCAGATCCGGCCGAAACCGTCGGCGCGGCGCTCCGTCTCGCGCTCCGTGAATCCGAGAGTCTCGCCCGCCTGCCGGCGCCCCGCGATGTAGCGGCGGATCCTGTCGACGAACGCGTCCACGGTCAGGACCCGGACGCTGTCCGCGTCCCGCGGCTTCGGAGGGACGACCCCCGCGCCCGGAAGGAAGAGATTGCGCAGCCGCTCCCAGTCCGGCTCCCCCTCGGGACCGTGACTGACCGAGGCGTAGAGCGCGGTGACGAGCGCGTCGACCGAGGAGCCGTCGGGCGGAATCTCCGGAGCCGCGTGGATGAATGCGGCGAGTGCCCAGAGTGCCGCGAGGCAGAGACCGCGGGCGCGGGCCGCCACGGTCACGCGGCCCCGCGGCGCGCGAGCCAGGCGTCGAGCGAGAAGCGGTCGGCCTCGGCGGGGAGGAGGAGCACGAAGAGGAGCAACGCCAGCCGCGGGATGACGTGCGTGTGGAACTCGTAGAGAGGTTCCTTCAGGAGATGCCCGAACGTCACGACGACGAGAACGGCGCCGAGGGCGACGAGGCAATCGCGCACCCGCCAGCCGAGCAGGAGAAGCGCGCCCGCGGCGAGCTCGACGATCGGAATCGTCACACCGGCGGTCCAGAGCGCCCACGTCGGGAGCACGCCTCCCGCGTACGGATCCACGAACAAGCGATGGGCATGGCCGGCGGGCGTCAGGACGAAGACTTTCCAGCGCCCCGCCATGAAGAAGATGAGGCCCAGAACTTCCCGCGCGAAGAAGATCGCCCAGGCCCTTCGGGTCTCCGTCGCGTCGCGCATCCCGGATCCTTTCGCCCGCCCGAACTCCGGTAAACTCCGCGGCGTTGCGGCGGGTACGCCCGGACAAGATAGCCCAGAGCGCCGCGGGAGGACTCATGGACGCGTCCGAGTCGAAGTCGCTCCCCGAGAATGCCTACCGGCCGCTGGCGCCGGGAGAGGTTTACGGGCCGGTCATCCCCGCCTCGGCTCAGCTTCCCGAGTCGACCCCCCGATCGATCCTGTGGGGCCTCTTTCTCTGCGCCATATTCACGGCGGCCTCGGCCTACTCGGGCCTGAAGGTGGGCCAGGTGATGGAGGCCGCGATCCCGATCTCGATCCTGGCGATCGGGCTGGCGCGCGTGTACCGGCGGCGGTCGACTCTCCTGGAAAATGTCATC
>JBBQDF010000585.1:0-1759 GCA_038319475.1 Thermoanaerobaculia bacterium | reverse complement strand
TTCCAGCGCATCCGCAATCTGGATTCCGAGTTGGAGCGCCTGGTCCAGCGGGAGCGGCCCCTTCACGAGCGGCTCCGCCAGCGATTCGCCTTCCAGGAACTCCAGCACCAGGTACTCGGTCTCGCCCTGTCTCCCCACGTCGTAGAGCGCGCAGATGTGAGGATGCGAGAGCTGCGAGATCGTCTTCGCCTCCCGCTCGAAGCGCTGGCGCACCTCTTCCGACGACGCCAGCTGCGCGGGCAGCACCTTGATCGCGACCGTCCGGTCGAGGCGCGTGTCGCGCGCCTTGTACACCTCTCCCATCCCGCCCGCGCCGATCGGCGCGAGGATCTCGTACGGGCCGAGGCGCGTCCCGGCGGCGATCGTCATGTGAGGTTCATCGCGGGATCTCCGCCGGCCAGTGAACGACCACGGAAAGGGGAAGCTCGTCCACGACGACTTCGGGAACGATCGCGAGAAAACTCTGCCCGTCGGCGGAGACGTCGAATCGGGAGGAAGTCCCCCGCTCGAGCGCGCCCCGCCGTCCCATCTCCCCCTTCCAGACGAAGAGCGGCACGGGCGACCCGAGGCGAACGTTCGCGCAGTGTCTCGCCGTGCAGGAGATCCATGACGGCAGACGCCGTCATGTGTTCCGAAATCGTGGATGGCAAGGATGTTCGGGTGTGAGAGCGCCGCCACCGCTTTGACTTCGTCGTGCGGGGAAGCCCATAGGCGGCGAGCGAGAGGGCGCCGACGAGGGCATGGCGGGAGCCGTGCTTCTCGAGGAAGCCCGAAACTGCGATGAGCTGTCCTTCGAAATCGATCCCCTGCCTCGCCAGGAGCTTAGCAGCGACCGAGTGCGGCTGCCGGGCGCCTCTGGTGAATTTCAATCGTGGAACAGGCGCGCGGGAGACGTCGCCATTCGACCGTCGGGCGGGGTCCGGGTCGGCCACGTCCTGGTCGGCGGCGGGGCTCCGGCGTCGTCCAGTCGATGACCAACACGGACAGGCAGACGTCGCGGGACCCGGCAATGCATCGAGCTTTCGCGCGCGGGATCCGAAATGGTTCGCATCACCGTCAACGTGCCGGACGCGGCGGCGCGGTGCCGGAGATCAAGCGAAGGATCCTCGGGGAAGGGGTCGATGCGCCGTTGATCGGGGATTTTAATTACAACGGGCATGTCCTGTTGACGAAGTTCCCGGAGATGGCCGCCGCGCTCGACAAGTATGGGATCAATCCGGGCAACGTCGGAAAGGGCGCGCGCCGGGACGAGCAATTCGCGACGATCTGCCGCATGGCCGGGACCACGGCAAGCCGGTCCGGATCGGGATTCTCAACCGGCTTTCCGCGGATCTCCGAGCCTCATCGTGCCAGACCGCGTCGACCCTGTCTCATGGCTCCTTGTGGTTCGCAGTCCAGTTGAGAACGACGTTAATCGGCGAGGGCGGGTTGTCTCCGGCGGGAATGCTCACCAAAAACCGCTGGCCGTCCGAGGTGACGTCGGAACCCCAGGAGTTCGGCGTCTGGAAGAGATCGATCGCGGCGTCCAGTTCGAACGTGGCGCCAATCCGGATCGGAACCGCTTTGCGCATGAAATCCGGCGCGACGTAGAAAATTTCCTTCCCGTCGCGGCGCCAGAGGGGCGTCGTGCCGCCGCGAGCGGAGACCTGCCACTTCGAGCCGGTGGGCGGGAAGGGTTGAACGTAGACCTCCCTCTTTCCCGACTCGTCCGAAACATACGCGAACCAACGGCCATCCGGCGAGAATCGCGCCTGCGTTT
>JBBQDF010000584.1:0-1773 GCA_038319475.1 Thermoanaerobaculia bacterium | reverse complement strand
GTCGGCGTGGACGTGAGCGTCGATCAGTCCCGGGACGATCCACTTTCCGGAGACGTCGATCACTTCGGCGGCCGCGGAGGCGGAGGAGGGCGCCTTCCCCGGCGACCCGGCCGTTCCCGTCGAAACGATGCGTCCGTCGCGAACGACGAGCACGGCATTGCGCCTAGCCGGCGCGCCCGTCCCATCCACGAGCGTCGCCCCGCGCAGAACGAGGGTCGCCGCGAGGAGGGTCTTCAAGAAAGAGTCAGGAGCGTGTCCGCGTCATTTCGTGCTGCGCGAAGAAACGCGTCTCTCGCCGAGAGCGGACTTGTTCGGGCATGGCTCGCTCGGGCTCCTACGACGAGATCGCGGACTCTTTCTCTCGCTCCGGCTCCTCGATCTCGACCGGGTAGATGCCCGTGAAACAGGCTGTGCATGCGGCCTGCGACGGCCGGCCGAACGCCTCCAGCATCCCTTCGGTTGACAGATAACCGAGGCTGTCCGCGTCGATGAAACGGCGGATCCCCTCGAGAGGCTGATTCGCGGCGATCAGCTCCCCCTTCGTCGGCGTGTCGATCCCGTAATGGCAGGAGTTCACGGTCGGCGGCGAGGAAACCCGGACGTGGACCTCCTTCGCTCCGGCGTCGCGCAGCATCTTCACGATTTTGCGCGAGGTGGTCCCGCGGACGATCGAGTCGTCCACCATCACGATGCGCTTGCCGGCGACCACTTCCCGGACCGGATTCAACTTCACCTTGACGCCGAAGTGGCGGATCGACTGCTTGGGCTCGATGAACGTCCGACCGACATAGTGATTGCGAACCAGGCCCATCGCGAACGGGGTCCCGCTCTCGCGCGCGTAGCCGAGCGCGGCGTACATTCCCGAGTCCGGGACGGGAATCACGACGTCCGCGGCGGCGGGATGCTCGCGGGCGAGCCGTGCGCCAAACGCCTCCCGCACGCTGGCCACGTTCCTGCCGAAGACGGTCGAGTCCGGGCGCGCGAAGTAGACGTGCTCGAAGACGCACGGGGTCGCCTGAGGAAAGGCGAAGCGGTGTGAAGTGAATCCCTCCGCGGAGAGCCGCACGATCTCGCCGGGCTCGACGTCTCGCTCGAAGCGCGCCTCGATCAGATCGAACGCGCACGTCTCCGAGGCGACGACCGGCGACCCTTCCCGGATCCCCAGAGAGAGCGGGCGGATGCCGTTCGGGTCCCGGGCGGCGAAGATGCCTTCCCGCGAAAGAATGAGAATCGAATAGGCCCCCCGGACCTCGGTCAGCGCCTCCGCGATCGCGCCGACCAAGGTCGGCGACCGCGACCGCGCGATCAGATGCAGGATCACCTCCGAATCCGACGTGGTCGTGAAGAGCGCTCCGGAGGACTCGAGCGCGGTGCGGATGTCGCGCGCGTTGACGAGATTGCCGTTGTGCGCGAGCGCCAGCGGGCCCCGGCCGGTGGCGAAGACGATCGGCTGCGCGTTGATCAGGAGGGAGGCTCCCGAAGTCGAGTACCGCACGTGACCGATGGCCGTCCGGCCGGGAAGGCGGCCGAGCCGTGCCTCATTGAAGACGTCGGCGACGTACCCCATTTCGCGCTCGAAGTGGATGACGGCCCCGTCGAGCGTCGCGATGCCGGCCGACTCCTGCCCTCGATGCTGCAGCGCGTAAAGACCCAGGTAGGCGAGCCGGGCCGCGTCTTCCGCATCGAAGACTCCGAAGACACCGCACTCGTCCGTAAACCCGTTTCCACTGGCCATGGAGAAGAAAATTCTAACACCCGTCGGATGACTCCGCC
>JBBQDF010000583.1:0-1777 GCA_038319475.1 Thermoanaerobaculia bacterium | reverse complement strand
GCCGATGATCCTGCCCGACCGGCCGGGCATCCGCGACCTCACGATCACCCCGCATCGCTTGGAGTCCTACGATGACCTCAGTCGACCCACAACTGACGTGTCAACGCGAAATAGAAATGTCACCGTTCTTAGCGAAATAGAAATGTCCCCTTCTGAACGAGCGATACGGCCTGTGGGAGCTTGTGGAAACCGTTCTGTGGGTTTCCAAGCAGCGGTGGGCGCGTTCTGGGCGTCCACGGCTGCGGCAGCTTCCACAGGCTCTTCATGGCTGTGCCGCCCGGGCCAGGGCACGCTTACGGTCGATGGCCCGGGTGTCGCGACGCCACGGGTGGTCCACGCTGGGCCGCGCGGGCCGATGCGGCGCGCTCGACAGCCGCGGGCGCACCGCGGGCGGCGTCGGCTTGAGCGGCGCGGCGATCTCGGTCCACTGCATCAGGCGGCCCCGATAGCGGAGCTCAATCGCCCCGTCTCGTGCTTCGCGTACCACAACGGTGCTGCGCGCCGGCGCCTGGCTGCTCTGCCGCGCGACTTGCAAGTACCGCGTGTCATAGCGCACCACCCAATCATTGGAGAGGACGCGTTGCTCCTCCAGCTGGAAGACCCGATCGAGCGTCGTCCGGCTGGGGACGCGTCGATGGAAGTCCTCGGCTGAGGCGGGCGCCACCGCGAAGCGCCGGTTGTGCTCGGGCACATACGTCTGCTCGAGAAACCCATTCGCCGCCGCCGCGCCGGCGATCCCGAGACGGCGCAGTTTCTTCACCAGCCGATCTTGGTGCGTGCCGTGATTCCGCTCCACCCGGCCCTTCGCTTGCGGCGAACTCGCCGCGATGATCTGAATCCCCAACGACGCACACATCCGGCCGAACTGGGTCAGGGGGACGGCGCCCGTGGCCTGCTCCTCCGCGTTCGGGACCCGCACGTAGATGTTTTTCCAATCCGTATAGAGCGCCAGCGGCACCCCATACGCCTCGATCCACCGGCGCAACACATCGGCCGCCGCCCAGATCGTTTCCTCGTCCCCGAGCCGCGCGAGCGTCCGGCCGGTCGCATCGTCCACCAGATTCATCAGGCATCCGCGCGGGCCGCGCGCCTCGTACCACAAATGGAAACTGCCATCGAGTTGCACCAGCTCGCCGAAATGCGCCTTGCGCTCCCGCCGCTGCCGATGCGGTGACCGCTTCCGCGCGCGACTCCACAAGCCCGCCGCCACCATCCACCGCCGCAGCGTGTCGTGATGCACTGCGAGGTCGTCTTCACTGGCCAGGTGTTCGGCGGCCAACGTCGGGCCAAACCGCACGTCCACCGGCCCGCTGTACTTCTCGCGCACGAGCGCCAACGCACGCGCCCGGTCGGCGGGCGGCCGCGCATGGTTGGACGCCCTCCCCGCGCTCCGATGCTTCAGTCCTTTCGCCCCTTCCGCCCGATACCGCCGCGCCAAACGCTTCGCCTGACGATAGCTCACGGCCAGTACCGTCGCGGCCGATCCCAAACTCAGTGTCCCCGCCGTCACCCGGCTCAATATCTCGACCCGTGTTAACTCTCTTGCACTCATCCATGTCCTTCCCAAACGATGACCCCCTTCGAGGTCATCAGCTTAGGGGACATTTCTATTTCGCTCGGGAGGGGACACTATCACTTCGCTACAACACCTCGAGCCGGTCCATTCCTTGCCAGATTTTCGGCGATGCTGTACAACTAAAAAATGCCAACCCGATCGAGCACCCTCGTTGACCGTACGTACGTGCGCTGGAAGCAAGGGATGCGTGTGGTGGCGGTT
>JBBQDF010000582.1:0-1778 GCA_038319475.1 Thermoanaerobaculia bacterium | reverse complement strand
CCACATTCGCACCCGGTGGCGGACGTGCCCGTTTTCGGCGGTCGAAGCGCTCGTGCCTGAAACGGGACGGGTGCTCGATTTCGGCGCGGGCCACGGCGCGCTGGCGTCCTGGCTCGCGATGCGGTCCTCCGGCCGGAGGGTGGTCGGCGTCGACCTCGCAGAAAAGAAAATCGCCTCCGCCCGCCAGGGAGCCGAGAGGGCCCGCGAGCGGGGAATCCCCGCCGCGGAGTTTCATGTCGAGAACGCTGGTGCGTTCCCGAAAGGACCCTGGGACGCCGTCCTCTTCGTCGACGTGCTCTACCTTCTCGACCCCGTCGACCAGGAACGCGTTCTGCGGGAAGCGGCGCGCGCGCTCGCGCCCGGCGGCGCGGTGCTCGTGAAGGAGCTGGCGAGAGAACCCCGGTGGAAAGCGCGATGGGCAGGGGCTCAGGAATTCCTGGCTGTGCGCGTATTTCACATCACCGCCGGAGCCGGCATCCGATTTCTGGAACCGGAGAGACATGCCCGATGGCTCGAAGCCGAGGGCCTCTCCGTCGTCGCCGCGCGGGCGGACCGCGGCTACCTTCATCCGCACCATCTCATTGCCGCCCGCCGCGGCGGGGCCTGACGGAGCGATGTCCCACTCGCGGGGGGGCATGCTCGATCGCGATTCGCTCCGCGCGCTCGCCGAAGCTCTCGGCGTGCTCGAGGCCGGCTTCGAATCGCTTCCTCACCTCCCCGGCACCGGCGGCCGGAGTGCCGCGCTCGACCCCATTCTTCACGAGGTCGCGGAGCGGTTGCGCGACAACTACCCGTACTTCCATCCCCTCTACGCCGGGCAGATGCTGAAGCCGCCTCATCCCGTGGCGAGGCTCGCATACGCGCTCGCCATGTGGATCAACCCCAACAATCACGCGCTCGACGGCGGACGCGCGACCTCGGCTATGGAAAAGGAAGCGGTCACGCAGATCGCGGCGATGTTCGGGTGGGCGGCGCCCCTCGGCCACTTAACCGGCGGCGGCACGATGGCGAACCTCGAGGCGCTCTGGGTCGGGCGCGAGTCATCTCACGGAGCGGTCCTCGCGTCGGAATCCGCGCACTACACGCATGGAAGAATCAGCGGGGTGCTCGGCGTCCCTTTCGAGACGGTGCCCTCGGACGGCCGGGGCCGAATGGATGTCGACGCGCTCGCGGCGCGCCTGCGGCGGGGCGGCGTTTCGACCGTCGTGGCGACGATGGGAACGACAGCCACCGGGTCCGTCGATCCGCTGCCCGAAATCCTGGCGCTGAAGCCGCGGCACGGCTTCCGGCTCCACGCCGACGCGGCGTACGGCGGGTACTTCGGCCTGGCGAACAATCTCGCGCCGGAGGCCCGCCGCGCCTTCGACCGGCTGGGAGAAGCGGATTCGATCGTGATCGACCCGCACAAACATGGCCTCCAGCCTTACGGGTGCGGATGCGTGCTCTTTCGCGACCCGTCGGTGGGCCGCTTCTACAGGCACGACTCTCCGTACACGTACTTCTCCTCGACCGAGCTTCACCTGGGCGAGATCAGTCTCGAGTGCTCGCGTCCCGGCGCGGCGGCGGCGGGCCTGTGGGCGACGATGCGCCTTCTGCCTCTCGAGCCCGGCGGCGAGTTCGCTCGCGGGCTGTCACGATCCCGGGCCGCGGCGCTCGCGCTTCACGAGCGGCTGAAGGGCGACTCGCGATTCCTGGCGGCGTTCGAGCCGGAGCTCGACATCGTCGTGTGGCTGCCGCGCGCGGGCAGCGCGCCGGCCGCCTCCGCTCTCTCCCGCGCG
>JBBQDF010000581.1:0-1779 GCA_038319475.1 Thermoanaerobaculia bacterium | reverse complement strand
AGCGGCTCGTCGCCTCAGTCTCCCTCGGCTTCGCGGTGGCTTTCGCGGCGGCGCCCGCGACCTCTCAAACGCAAACGGGCTGGGAGGCCGTCGATCGGGTGCTCGGGGCCACCTGAAGAGACCTGCCCGGGTCTGTACGCCGATACGGCTGGCCGCGCACGGACCAGCACGTGAAGATCGGAGATGTATCCGTGGAGCCCGGGCTCGCGCTCGGGTCCTGGGCAGGATTTCTGAAGACGGGAACGGGCGACGAGGCCGTCTCGATGGGAGACCTCGTGCTGCTCGAGCCCGAGGTCGAGCCCGTGCTCGGCGAGCTCGAGTCGGGCGGCTTCGAGATCCTCGCCATCCACAACCACCTGATCGCTGAGACGCCGAGGATCCTCTACGTCTACGTCCACTTCCACGGCCACGGCGACGCCGCCACGCTGGCGAAGACGCTCAAGAGCGCGCTCGCGAAAACGAAGACGCCGGCTCCCGGAGCAGCCTCCGCCGGACCCACTCCGGAACAGGAGCGGCCTTCGCGAGGTTGCAGCAGGCTCTCGGACGCAAGGGAACGATGTCGGGCCCGGTGCTTCAGGTCAGCGCGGCTCGCGCGGAGCCGATCCGGGACGGCGGCATGGAGGTGCCTCCCAGCATGGGGATGAACAACCCGATGAACTTCCAGGCGGTCGGGGCGCAGGTCGCGACGACGGGCGACTTCGTCCTCGTCGCCGACGAGGTCAATCCGGTGATCCGGGAGCTCCACGCACACGGCATCGCCGCGACGGCGCTCCACTCGCACATGCTGCGCGAGACACCGAGACTCTTTTTCATGCACTTCTGGGGCGTCGGCGATCCCGAGAAGATCGGAGCGGGTATCAAGGCTGTGCGTTCGAAGATCGCCACGAAGTAATTCGGGAGGCGTTGTCCGTAACTAACGGAACGCAGAATTCCGCGCGGTCCCTGCGAACGAGGCGCTGCTCCTGGACGACCTCCATAGGGCTCACCGTGTGAACGTCCAGCGCAATTTCACGATCACCTGATCCGCATCCGGCACGAGAAGAGCCGGGGACCTTTCGCCGACCGGGTGCTTCCAGCCGCGGTTCCAGACGACGAAGAGATCGTTTCCGGGCTTGACCGTCCAGCGCAGTCGCGCGTTCATTCCGAGGTCCCGCGATTCCGAGTCGTACTGGACGAAGGCCGAGAGCAGGACGTCGGGATTGAAGGCGTAGATCGTTTTGAGCTGCCAGAGTCGAAAGATGAAGTTCCCCTCGGGGAGATAGCCGTAGTCGTTCTCCACCGCGAGACCGAGCTGCAGATGCCCCGAGCTTTCGGTCCAGTGGACGAACCCCTCGAGTTGGGTGAGGTGCCCGTCATAAAACCCGCCGAACCACGCCGTCGCGCCCACGGCGAGCGGCCGTCCGTCCGAAGACTCCAGTTGCACGCGAAAGCGGTGGAACTGGTAGGACCCGGCCGGGATGACGACCCCGGGCGCGATCTCGAACGGCTCGGCCAGCCGCTGGAACTCCGGAGCGTAGTTGGTCTCGTAGTGATCCCCTGCCTGGCTCCGGAAGTTGAGCACAAGCTTCACTCCCTGGTATGGCCAACAAGAAAGAGACCCGCCCCGGATACGAAGGCGAGTCTCTAGGCCCCTTGATAGGGTCCACCGTTGTCGAAAGCAGCTCTTTTTTATGGGCTCGTCAGGCCAGCCACAGGCGACACCTAATAATACGCATTCATGCCTATACTGGCAACACTCTCAACCGCAGACTAACGGTGGACCCTGGGGAGAGTTGAACC
>JBBQDF010000580.1:0-1799 GCA_038319475.1 Thermoanaerobaculia bacterium | reverse complement strand
CATAGGGGCCTCCGTTTTCACGACGAAATAGCAAGACAGATGCCTGAACGGGGCAGCACCGCGCGAGGCGAGCGACGCGGGCTGCTCACCCCATCCACGAAATGGAGGTCGGACAGCGTCCGAGGAGTCGCTGTACAGGTACGCCGACCCGTCGGGGGTCGGAGTCGCGCTTCAGACGTTCGTCGCGCGCGCGGTACACCTGCGATTCCAGAGGCTCGTCGCCGGCGGGAGGTGATTCGACCCGTCCTCAGCGAGCCCCGGATGTCTCTCGCCGAGGGCAATCACACCTCTGCGCCGGGGGGCCGCCGCGCGGGTTTCGCTACTTCGCGGCCGGGGCCGGATCCATCGACCCGTGGTCGACCACGTAGACCCACCGCCCGTTGCGCTTCTCGGTCACCTCGGTGAACCGCCCCGTGGCGGTGACAGGCTGACCCGTCGCCTTCGGAAGAGTCCTCATCGAGAACGTCCCCCACGACACGCTCCGGTTCCCCATGGTTTCGTGGTGCATCTCTGAAGTGGACACGTCCTGAACCGTGTTCTCCGCAAAGAACGCGCGATAGCTGTCGCGGATCGCCTGCGTGCCCTTCGCCTGCGGAGAGTCGGGCAGCCAGGCCACGGCGTCGGGCGCGTAGCAGGCCATGACGGCCTCGAGATCCATGGCCTTGAACGCCTTCGCCCATGACGCGTCCAGGCTTCCGGGACCCTCCGCGGGCGTCGTCGGCGCGGCCAGAGCGACCGAGGCCATGAAAAGGAAGGGGAGCAGAAGGAGGAGGCGCGTGAGCTTCATGAAAATCTCCTTTTTTGTTTCGGTTCAGCGCGGGATTAAAGCACAGGAACCCGCTGACCGAAGCCGCCGCGCGGTGAAGCAGCCCGTCAGGACCGTGACCGCCTTTTCGACTCCCGGCTGGCCTGCGATTCCGGGAGCCGACCGCAGCAGGGGATAGACTGAGCACCCATTCCCATCTCTTCCGGCACTCGGCTGGGCCCTTACGAAATCCTGTCGGCTCTGGGAGCGGGCGGGATGGGCGAGGTCTACAAGGCGCGCGATACCCGGCTCGACCGCGCCGTCGCCATCAAGGTGCTGCCGTCGCACCTCTCCGACAACGCCGAGTTCAAGCAGCGGTTCGAGCGCGAGGCGAAGGCGATCTCCCAGCTCTCCCATGCCCACATCTGCGCGCTCTTCGACGTTGGGAACGCCGATGGAGTCGAGTACCTCGTCATGGAGCTTCTGGAGGGGCAGTCGCTCGCGGACCGCCTCGCGAAGGGACCTCTCCCGACCGACCAACTCCTCAAGGCGGGGATCGAGATCGCCGATGCGCTCGACAAGGCGCACAAGCACGGGATCGTCCATCGGGACTTAAAGCCCGGAAACATCATGATGACGAAGTCCGGGGTGAAGCTCCTCGACTTCGGACTCGCGAGGCTCCATCCGGCGCAGGCCGCTTCGACGAGCGGCGTGTCCATTCTGGCGACCGAGGTCTCCGCCGGGGCGCCGCTGACCGAGCGCGGAACGATTCTCGGCACGTTCCAGTACATGTCTCCCGAGCAGCTCGAGGGCAGGAACGCCGACCCGCGCAGCGACATCTTCGCGTTCGGTTGTGTGCTCTATGAGATGGCGACGGGGCGGAAGGCCTTCTCGGGGAAGAGCCAGGCGTCTTTGATCGCTTCGATCCTCGAGCACGACCCGCCGCCGATCTCGTCGGTCCAGCCGCTCGTTCCGCCGGCGCTCGACCGCGTCGTCCGCACCTGCCTCGCGAAGGACCCGGACGACCGGTGGCAGACCGCGCACGACTTGACGA
>JBBQDF010000579.1:0-1810 GCA_038319475.1 Thermoanaerobaculia bacterium | reverse complement strand
ATGAGGAAGGGCTCCGTCATCGTGGTGTAGGAGAGGTTCTGACCGGGGGGAAGAGTCCGGCGAAGCGGAGCGGCCAGGAAGTCGAAGATCTCCGGAGCCCAGTTCCACGAGACCAGAAACGTCACGAAAACGGCGACGAGGCAGACGATGAGGCGCTTCCGGAACTCTTCGAGATGATCGAAGAACCCCATACGGGGAAGCTCTTCCTCCCCCTCGTCGCGGAGGCGGCCCGGCGCCTCTTCGTTCAAGCGCGACGCGTCGGCCGAAGAAAACCGTGCCCCGGGGAGGGCCCCGCGGCGGCCGTCGGGCTCGGGCTCAAGCGGGGTGAATCGGACGCGGGTCGGCGGTCGAGGGAGTGGGATCGCCTATGGCGACCGAGGCCGGGTCCGCGGGCAGGGCCGGAACGGTCTCGGCGGCTGGCGGAGAGATCAGGCTGTTCTGGACCGACGCGACGTGATCCTTGACGGCGGCGACCTCCGCCTTGCTCTGCTCGATTTCCGTCTCGATCGTCTTCTTCAGCTCGTCGGACGCCTTCTTAAACTCGGCCAGTCCCTTGCCGAGAGACTTACCGATCTCCGGCAGCTTCTTGGGCCCGAACACGAGAAGGGCCACGACGAAGATCAGAACCAACTCGGGCATACCGATGGAGCCGAACATGTTTCCCCCTGCGCAGGTGATTCTAACCCGCGCCCGGCCGGCGGCCGGAATCCCTCGGGATTTGCGGGGCCGCGTGTCAGAATACGAGTCTTACGAATGCCGGTGAGCAGGAGGTTCGAGTGAGCCAGCCGCGGTCTCGAATACTGATCTCGATCGCGCTTCTGGGAGCGGCCACTCTTCTGGGCGGCGCGCTCGGCGGCAAGCTCTTCGCCTCTCCCGAACGCGAGGTTCCCCCCCTCGATGAATACGCGGACATCCTGACGACCCTCGGCGAGTGGTCTCCGGAAGCGCTCGCGCCCGAAAAGTTCGTCTACGCCTCCATCCACGGAATGCTCGCGCGCCTGGATCCGCACACCGCGTTCCTGGAGCCCGACGAGTACGCCGCGATGCGCGAAAAGCAGCAGGGCTCGTTCTTCGGCCTCGGAATCCAGATCCAGAAGCGGATGGGCAAAATCACCGTCATCGCGCCGATGGAAGGCACTCCCGCTTACAAGATGGGGGTCCGGGCCGGAGACGTGATCACGCACATCGAGGACGAGGAGATCAAGGAGGATTCGTCGACGGACGACGTCGTCAAGAAACTTCGAGGCCCAAAGGGCACGGCGGTGCGCATCACGATCCGCCGCACGGGGATGGACGAGCCTCTTCACATGACGATCACCCGCGCCGAGATCCCGACCCTCTCGGTGCCCTACGCGTTCCTGCTGAACGCCGACACGGGCTACATCCTTCTCCGCGACTTCACGCACACGTCCAGCCGGGAGCTGACGGCGGCGCTCTCGAAGCTCGAAAAGCTCGGGATGAAGAAGCTCGTCCTCGATCTGCGCGGCAACCCCGGCGGTGTGCTCGACCAGGCGGTCGACGTCTCCGACGTCTTTCTGCCGAAGGGCTCCAAGATCGTTTACACGCGCGGCCGGACGCCCTCCTCGGCGCAGGATTTCTACGCCCCGGGCGACGGCCCGCATTTCGATCGGCCGCTCGTCGTGCTGATCAACCGCGGGTCCGCGTCGGCCTCCGAAATCGTCGCGGGGGCGATCCAGGACCACGACCGGGGGCTCCTCGTCGGCCAGCGAAGCTGGGGCAAGGGGCTCGTGCAGAGCGTCTATACGCTGCCCTACGGCGCCGGCCTGGCTCTCACGACCGCGCGCTACTA
>JBBQDF010000578.1:0-1815 GCA_038319475.1 Thermoanaerobaculia bacterium | reverse complement strand
GTAGTCGATGCCCGTGTCGACGACGCCGACGATCGCTCCGCGCCCCGCCGATCCCCGATAGTGGTCGCCTTCCGGCCGCGAGCGGATGCCGTCGGCGTGGATGTCCGCCACATCCGCCGGTGCGCCGTCGGAGTACGAGGCGCGTCGCGCCGGCTCGATCCCTCGCACACCCGGCAAGGTGGCGATCTCCCGGAGGTGGGCGAGCGGGACGCGAGCCGTGATCCAGTCTCCCGCCCGCGTTCCCACGCGCGTCCCCCCCCCCCGTGCGCGGAGCGCGGACTCCACGCTGCGTCCGCCACGCACGAAGACGTCGGCCATCACCGTCCCATCGAGCCCGCGCGTGATCACCATCATCGAGGCCCGCGGCGAAAGCCGAAGCGAATCGGCGCGCGCCACGTCGGCGAGCTGAGCGGCGCTGCGCGCGGCGCGCGCGCGCGCGTCAGTGGCCGTCACCCGCTGCTGTGCGGGAAGCGCGCCCACGGCAAGGAGAAGCGCGAGAATGGCGAGGAGTGCACGCATGGGAAGAAGAGGGTCGCGAAGCGGGGAGGGAGCGGCGGGGAAGGCCGTGAAGATAGCATCGCGTGGGGCAAAGCACAGGAGCCCGGGGGCTGACTCCCCGCCAATAGGCAACAGTTGCCCTTCACGGTATAATTGAGCGGATGTCCTTCGTGCATCTCCACTGTCATTCCGAGTACTCTCTTCTCGACGGCGCCAACCGGATCGATGACCTGATCGCGCGCGCCCAGGAGCTGGAGCAGCCGGCGCTCGCGATCACCGATCACGGGAATCTCCACGGCGCCTGGGAGTTCCTGGAGAAAGCGAAGAAGGCGGGGATCAAGCCGATCATCGGCATGGAGGCGTACGTCGCGCCGGGAGACCGGCGCGAGCGTGCACGTCCGCGGCCGGGGGCAAAACCCTACTTTCACCTGGTGTTGCTGGCGCAGAACCAGGTCGGCTACCGCAACCTGGTCAAGCTCGCCTCGCTCGCGTACACGGAGGGCTTCTACTCGAAGCCGCGGATGGACCGCGAGCTCCTCGCAAAGTACAATGCGGGGATCGTCGTCTCCTCGGCCTGCATGGCCGGAGAGATCGCGTCGCACCTGCTCGAGGGGCGCTACGAGGAGGCCAAGGCGGCTGCCAACTGGTACGCGGACGTCTTCAAGGATCGTTACTTCCTGGAGGTGCAGGCGCACGACGCGGGCGGGCATCAGGCGCGGCTCAACGAGCTGGTGCTCCGGCTGGCGGCCGACACCGGTCTGCCCGTCGTCGCGACCAACGACGCGCATTTCCTCCGCAGCTCCGACCACGACGCGCACGACGTGCTCCTCTGCATCGGACTCGGCAAGGATCGGAACGAGCACGACCGGCTGCGCTACGACCACGGCCTCTACTTCAAGAGCGCGAGCGAGATCGCGGAGCGCTTCCCGGGGCGCGGGGACGTGCTGGAGAACACCCTCCGCATCGCCGACGAGGCGGGGATCGAGTTCTCCAAGAAGTACAACGTCCCCTCCTTTCCCCTGCCCGCCGGCATCGCGACCGAGAATGAGCTGCTGGTGAAGCTCGCGGAGGCGGGAGCGCGCGAGCGATACGGCGACCCGCTTCCTCCGCCCGTGCGCGAGCGGCTGGACTTCGAGCTCGGCGTCATCACCAACACGGGATACGCCGGCTACTTCCTCATCACCTACGACTTCATCAAGGCGGCGCGCGACCGTGGAATCCCCGTCGGCCCGGGGCGCGGGTCGGCCGCGGGCTCGCTGGTCGCCTACGCGCTCCGGATCACCGACGTCGACCCCCTCAAGTTCGACCTGCTCTTCG
>JBBQDF010000577.1:0-1821 GCA_038319475.1 Thermoanaerobaculia bacterium | reverse complement strand
GCCCCCGACGAAGGCGTGGTGCTCGTGGACGGAAGCCCTCTCCCCTCGAGCACGCGCGCGCGCGCAGAGCTCGGCGTCGTGCGGACACTCCAGGCGACGGCGGTTCTACCCCACTCGAGCGCTCTGGAGAACGTGCTGGCGGGTGCCGGCCTGCGCAGGCGGTTCGGCGGGGTTCTGCGCACGCTCTTAGCCACTCCGCGGGCCCGTGCGGAAACGCGTGCAACGCGAGCGAAGGCGGGCGCGATCCTCGACCGGGTCGGCCTCGGCCCTCTGGCCGGCCGGCCGGCAGGGGAGCTCTCGGGCACCGAGCAGCGGATCCTGATGATCGCCGCGGCGCTGGCGACCGAGCCACGGGTCCTTCTCCTGGACGAGCCCTCGGCGGGAGCCTCCACGTCGGAGCTCGGCCGGCTGACCTCGATCATCGGGAGCATCCGGTCGGAGGGCCTCGCGGTTCTGGTGGTCGAGCACAACCTCCGGCTCGTGCGCTCCGTCGCAGACCATGTCGTCGTCCTCGACGCCGGGCGCATGATCGCCGAAGGAACCGCCGACGAGGTCGCCCGAAGCGAGGCAGTGCGCACCGCCTATCTCGGGCGCCGGCGGCTTTGACACGTGATATCACGAATAGCCGGACGTAAAGCGAATGATATCAAGGCGTGTAAATGTTACGCGAATCCCTGCCGCTTGACAGGATGGAAAGCGTCTGCTTTATGATGCCGCTCCTTTTCCTATACCGAAGGAGGGCGATGCGGAATCGACGGATTGCGTGGCTGCTGGTGATGGGCGTGGCCGCGCTGTTCCTGGCGGGATGCGGCGGAGGTAGCGACAAGAGCGCCAAGGAGTCCGAAGCGGGTCTGACGTGCGAGGGTACCGCTCTCGATTCCGAGCCCAACCTGCCGGAAGGCTTCCCGGAGCCGGGTGAGCTCACCTATGTCGACGAGAGCGAGCAGGGTCCGACGCAGATCGTCGAGGGCTTCTACGAGGGTGAGCTGAAGAACGCCTACGAGGACTACAAGGGCGGCTTCGAAGGGGCCGGCTACACCGTCCTCTTCTCGGAGATGGAAGACAAGGACGCCGAAGTCTCCTACAAGGATGCCCAAGGCAAGACGAGTGGACGGGTCGCCCTTAAGGCAGGGTGCGACAACGGGAACCTCTCGGTCCACATCACGAACCGTCCTGCCTGACGAAAAGGTGCCCTGCCAGGCCGCATCCCCGGCGGCGCCCCTCCCCGTAGACGATTGATCAATCGTCCTAGACTGACGCCGATGCGGCGCGCGCTCCCGGTCGCTGTGCTCATGCTGGGCCTCGCCGCCGGATGCGGCGGCAGCTCGTCGAAGGGCGTGGCAGGGACGATCACGATCGTCGTCAACGCCCCCTTCACCGGGACGCCGCACGTCGGCAAGACGATCGAGCGAGGAGTCCGTCTCGCCGTGCAGGACGCCACGAGCGGCGGGACGAGGCCGGGCATCTCGGTGGACGGCAAGATCTACCGGCTCCGCGTCTTGCGACTGGACAACGCGCTGTCCCCGACGCGGGCGCTCGCCAATGTGCGCCGGGCGGTGGCCGAAAACGCGTTTGCGATTATCGACGAGGGAACCGGGGTGAACGCATCCTGGCGCATTGCCGCGCGGGCGCACGTGCCGATCGGCATCACCTACCAGGGAGGTACCGGTCTCGTCGACCCTGAGGAACGGCCGAACGTCTTCCGGATCGTGCCGACCGATCACGGAATCGCCTTCAGGCTCGCGGAATACCTCGTGCCCAAGGGGCTGAAGGTCGCGATCCTCTACGACGACACGAGCTACGGGCAGGAGGGAGCCAAGT
>JBBQDF010000576.1:0-1822 GCA_038319475.1 Thermoanaerobaculia bacterium | reverse complement strand
CATCCAGCGCGCCAGGCTCTCCGCGTGCTGTTCGGCCAGGATCTCGGTCGGCGCCATCAATGCGCCCTGCACGCCGTTCCTGGCGGCCAGGAGGAACGCGAGCCCCGCCACGACGGTTTTTCCGCTTCCGACGTCCCCCTGGAGGAGCCGGGCCATCGCGCGCCCGGACTTCAAGTCCGCCGCGATCTCCTTGACCGCGCGCTTCTGCGCGGCGGTCAGCCTGAAAGGGAGAGAGGAGCGGACGCTCGCCCGGAGCGCATCGTCCGCCTGGAGGATGAGCCCGGCGCGCTCGCGCAGCCGCGCGCGCTTCTGCTCGATCCCGGCGGCGAGGGCGAGCAGCTCCTCCCCCGCGAGGACGCTTCGCGCCGCCGCCGCCTCTTCGGCGGACGACGGAAAGTGCACGGCGTCGAGCGCCCGCGCCAGCTCTTCCGCGGGAGCGCTCGCGGCGGGCCAGGCGGTGCCGAGCCGGTCGAGGGCGGCGCGCACGAAACTTCGCCAGACTCTCGGAGTCAGACCGCCGGTGCGGGAGTACACGCCGACGATCCTCCCGGAGTGCAGCGGGTCGTTCTCTCCGGCGGCGAAAAACTCGGTCTCCGGATTCTCGAGCCGCAGCTCGCCGGCGGAGCTCATCACGGGGGTGCCGTAGAGGACCGCGTGCGCGCCCTCGGCCCCGCGGGCAAAGGAGGGATACCGGTTGTGCCAGACGGCTCTGATCGCCCCCGTCCCATCGTCCGCGACGGCCTCGATCCGCAGGGTGCCGCGCCGCATGCGGGCGCACTTCACGCTCGACAGCCGGACTCGCACGGCCGCAGCCCGCCCCGCCGTGAGACCCGCGACCGTCTCGAAGAGCGCGCGGTCTTCGTAGCGGAAGGGAAGCGAGAGGAGAAAATCCCCGATCGTCGCGACGCCCGCCTCGGCGAGCCTGGCGGCGCGCGAGGGGCCGAGCCCCGGAAGCGCCGACACGGGGTCCGCCGGGGTCAGATTTCTGGAAGGAATTTCCGGGACGAGAGCTCCGGGAGGCGGCCCGCCCGTCAGCGGACGCTCCTCAGGATTCCGCGCTGTAGAACGTCAGAGGGACGAGGCCGAACTTCAGGATGTCGCCGTGCGTCACGGGGGCGGGAGCGCCCGTCGCGAGGCGCTTGTCGTTGACAAACGTGCCGTTCATGACGCCGATCTCTTCCATGATGTAGAAGACCCCGCCCATCTGGTAGATCTTCGCGTGACGGCGGGAGGTGGACCTCTGCGTGTCGAGCGGCGTCAGATCGACGTCGGGAGTGATTCCCGTGACGGGGTCGGCGCGTCCCACCAGGGTGTCCCCTTCACGATTCAGGAAGAACTCGGCGCCGTCGTCGGGCGATACGAGCCTGTAGAGGTCCCGCCGCAGAGAACGGCGCGGTGCGGGACGGGCGTCGGGCGGGCCGGCGGCCGCGGGCCTGCCGCCCAGCGCTTCCTCGAGCTCCAGAGTCACCTGGCGCAGGCGCCGGGAGAGCTTGCGCATCATGCGGACCGCGATCTCGGTATTGCTCTTCAACATCGCGTCGAAAATCGCGCCGTTGATCCGCACGACCTCGACGTCCGTCTTCGCGCGGGCGGACGCGGTCCGGGGAAGATCCTCGAGCACGCTCATTTCGCCGAAGAAATCGCCCTTCTTGAGCGTGCCCAGCACCCGCACCTCGCCGCCGCTGCCTTTGAAGAGCTCGACCGTGCCGGACTGGATGATGAACATCTCGGTCCCGATCTCGCCCTCGGAGAAGATGATCTCGCCCATCGGATGCGTCGCGACGTATCGCTCGAACGCGTTGCGCCCGCCACCCGGCCCCGA
>JBBQDF010000575.1:0-1823 GCA_038319475.1 Thermoanaerobaculia bacterium | reverse complement strand
GCTGTTGTTGGCCGGCGAATCGTCCAGAAAAGCGATCCAATCTCGGTAGGTCGTCTCGTATCGCGATATCAAGAAGGCGTCAGTGCTCGTCTCGTGCAGGGGAGCTGCGTTGAGGAAGTTCTGGCGAAGGGACTCGTCCGCATCACCGAAGAGGAAGCGCCCGGGCGGCACGTAGACGAAGTTCGGAGGGATCGAGGACGCGGGTGGAGGCGAGATGTGAACGTCGACGTTCCCGCCCGCATGAACCTCGAAGGGATAGACGATGTGGGCAAGGGCCGGACCGTCGAGCGCGAGGCGGTACGAGCCGGGGGGGAGGCTCAAGGACGTTTCGTTCGAGACCTGGGCTTCCACCTCCGTGATTCGTCGACGGCCGGACTCCGCGTCTCGTTCATAGCGCTGAAGGCGGACCGACGCCGCGCCCGGAGCAATTCTTATCGACACCTTGCCCGCCGCCATGAGTGCCCGGCGCTTCTCTCCCGAGGTATCGACGACGACGAGTCGTTCCTCTAGAACGGGAATTCGGTTCTCGACATGGAAGTCCTGAAGAAATAGCAGGTGTTGATATCGAGCATCGACGAGCTGCGCCCGAATGACCGTTCGCGAGGGATCGAGCATCAGGGCCGTTTCGAAGTTCTTGCCGGCCTGGTCGTAGGCCGCGTCGACCACGGGGAGAAGCGAGCGCGTCTCTCTCCATAGAATCTCGCCCTCGTCACGGTGACTGCCGTCGAAAGCGAGAAAGGATCTCGTTCGCAGATGGCGCGCAGCTTCGCCTTTGGCGCGCGCGACTCCCAAAGCGTTTCCCGCGTCGCTCAACCTCTCGGCGATCTGCCGAGCTAGTTCGTCACGGCGATGTTTGACCGTCCCCAACGCCCACGCCAACGTGACGACGAACCCGATCGAAAGCACCCCGAAACTGACGCGGCGACGTAGCTTGGACACCGGGTCGACAGGGAGGGCGGCGATGAGCGACTCGATCGAAGGCCACCGTGCCGAGGGAGCGGACGCCAGCCCACGAACGATCGCGCGGCGGACCCACGACGGGACGGAGCTGTTCCGCGGAAGCGCGCGCAGACGTCCTTCTGTGACGGCGTCCGCGAGAGTCACCAACGTGCTTCCTTCGAATGGGCGCCCGCCGTAGAGAGCCTCGAAGAGCGCCACGCAGAACGCGAACTGGTCCGTTTGAGCGTCGACCGTTCCACCGAGAAACTGCTCGGGGGCCATGTAGGCGGGTGTTCCAGTCAACGCGCCCGTTCGGGTCAAGACCTCGGCATTGCGCACGGAGAACATCGGAACCGCCGTCTCGCTGATAGGGAGGTCAGGATTCTCGGACCACTCGGTCCCCGAGGTGTCGAGCTTCGCGGCCAGGCGGACGAGACCGAAGTCGGCGACCTTCGGAGTGCCGGCGGCGTCGACGAGTACATTGTCAGGTTTGAAGTCGCGATGAACCAGGCCCTCGGCGTGGGCCCGGGCAAGGCCGCGTCCGATCTCTATGAACATCTCGACGACGCGCCGCCATGGACGCTTCTCGGCTGCCAGCCATTCGCGGAGCGTGCCTCCGGAGAGGTATTCCATCGCCAGGAACACCTGGCCTTGGTGGACACCCACATCGAAGATCCCGACGACGTTGGGATGCGAGACCTTGGCGATGGCCTGGGCTTCGCGGACCAGACGGGCGCGCCGACGCTCCTCGTCGCGGACCCCATGCGGCCGCACGATCTTGATCGCAACCTTCCGATCTAGCTCGGGATCATACGCGGCGTAGACGACGCCCATCGAGCCGGCACCGAGGCGCTCAAGGATGAGGTAACGCCCAAGGTTGGCCC
>JBBQDF010000574.1:0-1826 GCA_038319475.1 Thermoanaerobaculia bacterium | reverse complement strand
ACCTCGTCGAGGATGCAGAACGGGGAAGGCTTGTATCGGAAGATCGCCATGAGCAGCGCGATCGCCGTCAGGGCCTTCTCGCCACCGGAGAGGAGTTGAATGGATTGATTGCGCTTCCCGGGAGGCTGCGCCACGATCTCGACCCCGGACTCGAGAAGATCGTCGTCGTTTAAAAGGCGCATCTCCGCGGCGCCTCCCTGGAAGAGGCGCGAGAACATTACCTTGAAGTTTTCGTTCACGGCTTCGAACGCCTGCCGGAAGCGCTCCGACGACGTCGCGTTGATCTTGCGGATGGAATCCTGGAGCTCGGCGACGGATTTTAAAAGGTCGTCCCGTTGCGCCGTCAGGAAGAGCAGCCGCTCCGAGCTTTCGCGATGCTCTTCCAGAGCGAGCAGATTGACGGGTCCGAGTCTCTCGATGGAAGCGGCCAGGGTCGCCACCTCTTCCTCGAGCGCCGCGAGGGCCTCGGGAGAGCGGTCTTCCGGCGCGTCGAGCGATGCGGGCGGGACTCCGAATTCTTCCTGCGCCTGAGCGATCGCGTGATCGAAGTCCGCTCGGTTCCGGGTCGCCGCGACCTCCGCTTCGAATCGCGCTTCGCGCGCGGCATCGAGAGTCGCCCGCTCCGCCTTCGTTGCGTCTTCCGCCGCGGTCACGCGGCCACCCGCTTCTGACGCGGCGGTGCCGGCCGTTTCGAGGTCGGCGGAAGCGATCTCCCGCTCCCGCAGGTTGTCGCCCCGCCGCGTCCGCGCCGATGCCTCTTCGCTCGCGAGCTCGTCCGCGCGCTCCTGCAGGCGCCGGCCCTCCTCGCCCGCATCGATGATACGGCGCTCGAGCGTGCCACGCGCTTCGACCAGTTTCTCCCGCGCGGTCTCGAGCGAACGGCGCCTCTCGGCGGCGACCTCCGCCTCCGTCCGGCGGTGGGCGAGCTCTTCCGCTGCGGCGCCCGCGAAGGAGCGGGCCTCGGGAAGCGCCGTCGCGAGCTTCCCGGCGCGTTCCCGGACGGCAGCCTCCCGCTGGCCGTGCGCGCGCTCGTCGGCGTCGAGCGCCGAGCGGGCGCCCGCGAGCCGCTCTGCTTCCTGCCGCAGCGCCGCGGACTCGGCTTCCAGGGTGTCGCGCTCCTTCGCGAGCCGGTCGCGCTCCGCCCGCCGCTCTTCGAAGCGGGCCACGAACCCCGAGAGCCGGCCGCTCGCCTCCCGCTCCCGGTCCCGTCGGGCCGGCATGGCGCAATCGCATTCGTGGCGGGCGCGCCGCAGATCTTCGATGGAGCGGTCGAGCGCGGCGACGCTCTCGCGTCCCCCGGCCGTTTCGAGCTCCAACCGGTCGATTTCGCGCCGAAGGGCGAAGAGTCCCGACGCTTCCGGCGGGGTATGCACGACCCGCACGAGCGAGCCCCGGACGAGCTCGCGCCGGCGTGTCACGAACGTCGTCCCGGGATGCGACCCCGACAGTTGGAGCGCCGCGTCGAGCGTCGAGACGAAAGCGACGGAGGGGAGCGCCGCGCGTTCCGCGCCGGAGAGCTGGCCGAAATTGTCGAGAGCGATTTCCCATCCGCCCTCCGTTCCGGAAACGGCCGAGTCGCGAGCATCGCCGCCCCATCCGCTGCGGACGAATGTCGCCGAGGCCAGTCCCCGCGAAGCCTCCACTGCGGCCGCCGGGTCTCCCCCGAACACGATCGCCTCGAGGTCGTCCCCGAGAAGCAGGTCGACGGCTTCCTCCCACCCCGCGGCGGGTCTCAGGCGGTCCGCGAGCGCGCCCGATTCGTGGATCCCCGCCGCGGCGAGCGCTCCTCGTACGGCGTACAGGTTGCCCTGCCGGCTCTTCCAGAT
>JBBQDF010000573.1:0-1842 GCA_038319475.1 Thermoanaerobaculia bacterium | reverse complement strand
GCCGCGCAGTTCGCACGGATCGCCAGTTTGCCCTCGCCGATGGCGCGCGCGAGCCGTTCGACGGCGATGGCCTCTTCCCCGCCGGTGCGGCGGAAGCGGACCCGGTGGCGTTCCCCCGCGTTGACTTGCGCCAGCTTCAGGCGGTCCACCGCCGGGCCGCGCTGCGGGACGCGGACCGCCACCTTCGCGCCGCGGCGCGCGGCCAGGAAGTCCTCGAGGAGCTGCGGGTTCGCGATCGCGACCGGCAGGTGGACCTCCTTCGGCAGGAACGGGTTCGCGTCGTAGAACTGGGGCAGGAACGCCTCGAGGAAGGCAGCCGGGTCGATCTCGTTCGCTTTCTCGAAGAAGAAGTCCCGCCGGTCCTGCAGGACGCCTCCCCGGACGACCAGGACGACGACCGCCACGTCGTTGCCCGACTCGAAGAAACCGAAGACGTCGACGGTTTCGCCCTTCATGGACTGGACGACCTGGCGCTCGGCGACGTCCCGCACGGTGCGCAGCGCGTCGCGGTACGCCCCGGCCATCTCGAAGTTCTCCTCGACCGAGGCCGCCAGCATCCGCTGCTCGAGCCGCGCCTCGAGCTCCTGGTTCCGTCCCTCGAGGAAGAGCACCACGTCCGCGACCGCCTCGGCGTAGGCCTCGCGCGTGGTCAGCCCGTTGACGCACGGCCCCAGGCAGGCGTGGAGGTCGAAGTAGAGACAGGGGCGCGGAAGGTTGCCGTCGATCTCGATCCGGCACGTGCGGATCTGGAAGTGGCGGGTGATCATCCGCATGATCCGCCGGGCCAGGCCTCCCCAGAACGGACCGTAATAGGAATGCCCATCCCCCTGCACGCGGCGGGTCACCAGCGCCCGCGGCCAGGGCTCGCCCGTGGTGATTTTGATGAAGGGGTAGGTCTTGTCGTCCCTCAGGCAGATGTTGTATCGCGGGCGGTGCTTCTTGATGAGGGTGTTCTCGAGCAGGAGGGCTTCGAGCTCGGTGTTCGTGACGATCGTTTCGACGTCGCGATGCGACCGGAGCAGGGCCGCGGTCTTGTCGCTCGCCTCGCCGCTGAAGTAGGTCGCGACCCGTTTGCGGAGAGACCGGGCCTTTCCGACGTACAGAAGCCTGCCCTTTTCGCCCCGGAACAGGTAGACGCCGGGCGAATCGGGGAGATTTTCCGGAGCCCTCCGATCGACCACGAAGGCAGTTTAACCCGGACCGGCGCGGGTTCCGGCACGGCGGCGTGGGTTCGGTAGAATGGAAGCGTGCCGATGTACGAGTGTCCGTACTGCTACACCCCGGTGGAGCCGGGCACGCCGGTCTGCCCCAAGTGCGGTCGGGAGCTCGAGCGGTGGCAGACCGGGTTCTACACGCGGCAGAGGCCGATGGCGGCCAAGTCGCGGACGGCCGTCTGGCTCGCTGCCGTGGGGGCGCTCCTCCTCGTCGTCGCGGGCTTCGCCCGGGCCTGCCACTGGCTGTGAGCCGCCGCGCCGGGATTTTCGCCGCCCTCCTCCTCCTCGCGTCTTCAGCGGCGGCCTTCGCGCAGATCGTGCCGCTCTCGCGCTGCAACGCCGCGCTTCCCTGTTCGATCCCGTTCGGCTTGCGGCCGGCGGACACGGTGGCGTTTTCCCCGTACGCCCGGACGGGCAACTCCGGCGTCTCCGTCTCGGCGGGAGTGGAGGAAGGGTTGACGCCGAAGCTCGACCGGGCGCCGATCTCCGAAGACCCCTCCGAGCGCGCCGCGCGAATCTTCGTCAAGCGCAACCCCCGGCTCGCCGGACCCGCGCCCGCGCCAACCCCGCGGCCCCGGGATTCCAGACCCCCCGATTAGCTCCGGAAGATCTGCAGTTCTCTCAAGCT
>JBBQDF010000572.1:0-1848 GCA_038319475.1 Thermoanaerobaculia bacterium | reverse complement strand
AAGGACGGGGCTAGCGGCCGAGCTACGCAGAGCTTTGGCGTAGCGTCGTTGCGTCGTAGGAACGCGCCGACGCTTTCAGGGACGCAGGGTCCCGTCGCGACGCGACGCGCACGCCGGCCCCGCGGGAGACGACTCCTTCGGCCACAAAGCGATCGCGCGTTTGTCGAGGCCGGGCACGATTCCTCCGGTGCCAAGAAGAGCGGACCGCTCGGCACTCCTTCGCGCCGGGAGCGATCGTCCACGCGGAGGTGCCGTCGCTTCTGCGTCTCGTCCCCAGCAGGCATCTTGTGGGCGAGGTTCAGGACGACTGCTTCGCCTGAAGCGGTCGTGGGCGGTCGGAACAAGATCGCGCCGAGCCGCCACGGCGCGTAGGTCCTCCGCAGGGATCGGGATCACATCGCGGCAGGCCTTGACAAGGCCTGCCGTGCCTCACCGATCGCCCGTTAACGGGCCGTCTTCCCGAGATGCCGCGCCGAGCGACAAGGATTCCGATGCGGTTAGGCTTTGCGGATGAGCGCACCCTGCGTGCAGTGCGGTACGGACAGCGTGGCAACGTGCCCGTCATGCCGCGCCCGAGTCTGCAACCGTCACATGGTGGTGGAAGCGAACGACCGCTACTTGGGCGCCAACGAAGGCTCACGCCACGTGTCGCTACTGCATCCGGTCGGCGCGTCGACCATGTGGGTCGGCGGCGATGACGCGCCGGAGTTCATCGACGGCAACTATGCACCCGCTTTCTTCATGCACAACGAGTACGCGAATGCGTTCATGACCGGCGGACCGCGTTGCTTGAAATGTCGGGGCCGTGACGGAGCGACCGCCGCTAAGGCGACTGAGCAGCGCCTCGATGAGGCTACCGGACGGCTTCTCCAAGTCGAAGCTAGCCTGCGCGCCGCGACTGACCCTGCGGAGATTGTGCGCCTCATCCTTGAAGGAGACGAGGTGCGCCTCAACTTCAGAGGAGGCGAGGGGATACCTGGGTCCGCATATCAAGTCGCGTGGGTCCATCTGGTCGCCACGGGGGCGATTTCGCCCTCGTCCGAGTTAGTGGAAATCGAGCCGGGCAAGGGCCTGTTCGGCAGGGCACGCGAAGTTCGCCGCCCCGCTTGGAACGAACCCGGGACATGGGTCTGGCTCGACGAGGCCGGAGTCTGCTGGCGCCGAAGTCAAATAGGCGGACCGGCCCGGTATGCGGTCAATCCCGGGGTTCCAGTTCTCGAGAGGGGACGACCGCGCACATCCGACCCGAACCTCGAGGCCGTCCTGCCCGATCGGGGCGAACACGGAATGCAGCGCACCAGCGTCCACGCCATGAGGAGCATCATCAGCGCCCTCCATCACACCGCAAGGTAAGGCAGCCCTACGGCCATGCGATGTGGGAATCCCGCTTTCGCAGGCAAGAAGGCGCCTCGGACTGCGCTCATGAGACGCCCGCCTTGGACGAAACGCGAGCGGCGCGGCGAGCGCACGGGCGACTCCCGCTCTCGCCAGTGGAGCGGGCACCCGGAACCCCGCCGCTGGCTGACGCTCCTCAGCGTGAACGGCGACAAACGTTAGCGTTGGATTTCGCGCAGATGATGGCGCTACCCGTACTCGCTCCGAGCGCGCAGCATCATGAGCACTGCTTCATCGGGCTTGGAGGCTTCAGGCATCACCGCGTAGCCCCACGCCACGTCAGGCTCGTCGAACGTGGGCGGTCTGGCGGGCGATGGGGAGAGCCCCCCGCGCGCCAGACCGCGTCGCAGCCGGTGAGCAGGTAGGCGGCGGCCTGCCATTCGCCCATGTCGTTGGGGTGGAGCGCCGAGGCCTCCGCGAAGGTTGGATCGCCCGTGCGTAGCTGGTCGAGGA
>JBBQDF010000571.1:0-1853 GCA_038319475.1 Thermoanaerobaculia bacterium | reverse complement strand
TGACATCGATCGGAACGTCCATTTCGGGGCCGGCGAAACCGTGCTGCGTCATCGTGGCGATGACGGATACGCCCCGCTGACGCAGGTAGCTGAACAGCTCATGGAGCTGAACGGAGAGCAGCTTCTCCTCGGGCATCGCGTTGTAATAGCCGTTCAGAGTATCGATGACGATGACCCGCGCGCCGTCGTCTTCGACCGCTCTTCGGATCAGCCAGCCGAACTCTCCCGGGGAGAGCTCCGCGGGATCGACCTGGTGGATGCGGATCAGCCCGCTTTCGATCTGCTGCTTCAAGGGAACGCCCAGAGCCTCGGAGCGCGTCAGCAGAGTGCCCAGGCCTTCGTCGAACGTGAAGAGAACGACGTGTTCTCCGCGTTTGGCCGCGGCCGAAGCGTATTGAACCGCGATCGAGGATTTCCCCACGCCGGAGGGACCGAGCAGGAGGGTGGTCGTTCCCCGGTCCAGCCCTCCGCCCACGAGCCCGTCGAGCCCGAGAATGCCGCTCGAGACGGGCTCTTCCGAGAACGTCTGCCGGTGTTCCGCGGCGACGAGGCGCGGAAAGACGACGACGCCCCCCGTCTGGATGCGGAAGTCGTGGAAGCCGCCGCGGAAGTTCACGCCGCGGACCTTCATCAGCCGCAGGCGCCGCCGCTCGGCGCCGTAGAGGGGGGCGATCTGCTCGAGGAGGAGGATCCCGTGGACGATCGACTGCAGGTTGGCCCCGCTGCCGTCGGGACTCCCGTCGTCGAGAAATATCGTCGTGCACTGCCGGCCGGAAAAAAACTGCTTGAGGGCCATGATCTGGCGCCGGTACCGGAGCGGACTCTGGGAGAGCAGTCGGATTTCGGAGAGCGAGTCGATGACGACGCGGGACGGATTGCCCCTTTCCGCCTCCCGGATCAGCGGCCTCGTCGTCTCTTCGAGTTCGATCTCCGACGAGTGGAACAGGGTGCTGCCTTCGCTCGCAGGAAGCTCCGGCGGTCCCCCGTAGAAGAGCGTGACTCCGTCGAGCGACCAGCCGTGGGATTTCGCGACCGCCTGCAGCTCCTCGACGGTCTCGGACAGCGTGATGTAGAGAACGTTTTCTCCCGCTGCGACGCCCGCAATGAGGAACTGAAGTCCGACGGTCGTCTTCCCGGTGCCCGGCTCTCCGCGAACGAGGTAAACGCGATTCCTGGGGAATCCCCCTCGAAGGACGTCGTCCAAACCAGAGATCCCGGTGGACGCCACGGACTGCGTTATCGGCAAGGGCATCGGCAGATCCTCAAGCTTCCTCGTTCGCCCCGCGGCGAGTTGCGGGACACTTCAGCCTTTGTCCTTGCACGATCCAAGCCCGCGAGGTGGGCGGCGGAGGGGTGAAGGCTCCGCCAGATGAGAAACCCTACGAGATACAAGCCTCTGAGAGAAAAGGAGTTTTAGCCGCCGCATGGGCCGCGGAAATCGACGGGACGAGCATCGGGCTTCGCGCGCGGATCGAGCAGCCCTTCCCGCGGAAAAGGCGAGGACGTCCTGGAACTCGCGTTCGTTCAGCCGCAACTCGCCCAGGGCGGCGATCCGGCGATCGAGCTTCCGAAGCACAGGACCGATCGGGCCCGGCGGACCGTCAGGTCGGTCGAGGCCGGCCGCGGCCGCGAGCTGGAGGCCCCGGAGGCGCCGGCCGTCGGGAGCGAGGCGGCGGCGGCGATCATCGCCCCGGCAGCCAGGTATCGCAGGACGGGAACCGTTCTGGGGTGGATCATGATCGACTGCCCTCGGGGCTGTACTGACGCCGGACTCTATCCCCCGAAACTCGGCGAATTCGTCGCCTCATCAGACCTGCATGTGCACATTACCGGTGTCCCCGGGTTTCGGGGGC
>JBBQDF010000570.1:0-1876 GCA_038319475.1 Thermoanaerobaculia bacterium | reverse complement strand
GGCGAGCCCCAGAGCGGCGATGGTGCGGTTTTCGCCGCGAAGCGGGACGAGGTCCGCGATCGTACCGAGGGCGGCGGCCCGGAGAAGCGCTTCCTGGGAGATCCGCACGCCGGCCCGCCGCGCGACGGCCTGCGCCAGCTTCATCGCGATCCCGCAGGCGGCGAGCTCCTTTTCGGGGTATTCGCAGCCGGGCTGCCGCGGGTTGACGACGATCGCGCCCGCCGGCAGCTCGTCGGGAACCAGGTGATGGTCGGTGACGACGACGTCGACTCCCGCGGCGCGCGCGCACGCGACCCCTTCGATCGCGGTGATTCCGCAGTCGACGGTGACGAGCACCGACGGGCGGAGCTCGTCGAGAACGCGCCGCACCGTGTCGGGGCGCAGCCCGTACCCGTCTCGAAGGCGGTGGGGCAGGAACGCCACGGCGTCCGCCCCGGCGCGAAGCAGCGCCGCGCGCAGCTGCGCGACGGAGGTGACTCCGTCGACGTCGTAGTCTCCGAAGACCACGATCCGGCGCCCGTTTCGCGCGGCGCTCACGAGAACCTCGGCGGCTTCCGCGGCTCCCTTCAGGAGACCCGGATCGTGCAGCGCGTCCGGCTCGGGGCGGAGAAATGTGCGCACCGCTTCGGGCGTCCCGGCGCCGCGCGCCAGAAGAAGAGAGGCGAGGAACGGCGGTATGCCGGAGGAGGCGGCGAGCGCGGGGGCCGCGGGGTCCGGGGGTCGCAGGGTCCAGACGGCTTCGGTCGGCATGCTTCGAGTCTCATGGGCGGGTGCGACAAACGACGTCCGGGCGCAGTGCCTTTGCGCCGGGTCGATTCCTCTCACGCGCCGCCGGAGACCGTCTCGAAGCGGCCGAGCGCGCGGAACTTGCGATAGCGGGCGTCTCCCCGCGCGGTCGCGGTCTCGGAAAGCAGGGGCCGGAGGTGCCGCTCGATCGCCTCCCCCACCGCCGCGGTCGCCGCCGGCGGGTCGGAGTGCGCGCCGCCGGGCGGCTCCGCGATGATCTCGTCCACCACTTCGAGCGCCTTCAGATCCGAAGCTGTCAGCTTGAGCGCGTCGGCCGCGTCTTTCTTGCGAGCCGCGTCCTTCCAGAGGATGGCGGCGCAGCCCTCGGGGGAAATGACGGAGTACACAGAGTGTTCGAGCATGAGGACGCGGTCCCCGATGCCGAGCGCGAGCGCCCCTCCGGATCCTCCCTCCCCCGTGATCGTCACGATGATCGGAACCTTCAGGCACGCCATCGCGCGCAGGTTCACGGCGATCGCTTCCGCCTGGCCGCGTTCCTCCGCGTCGATGCCGGGGTACGCCCCCGTCGTGTCGACGAACGAGAGAACCGGGCGGTTGAATTTTTCCGCGAGCTGCATCACGCGGAGCGCCTTTCGGAACCCCTCCGGACGCGGCATCCCGAAATTGCGCCGGATTTTTTCCTTCGTGTCGCGGCCCTTCTGATGCCCCACGATCGCAACCGGCTGCCCCCGGAAGCACGCCATGCCCGCCACGATCGCCGCGTCATCGGAAAACTTCCGGTCGCCGTGGAGCTCGACGAAATCCGTCGTGAGGGCGGTCACGTAGTCGAGCGCGTAGGGGCGCGCCGGATGCCGGGCCACGACGGTCTTTTGCCAGGGGGAGAGCCCGGCGTAGATCTCCCGCGTTAACCTGTCCAGCTTTTCCTGCAACTTCTGGATCTCGCGCCGGTGTGCCGCCTCGTCCGGGAGAGCCGACAGGTCCTCGATCCGCCGGCGAAGCTTCGTCAGCGGCTCTTCGAAGCTCGATTCCTCGGAATTCATGTGGAGGGATTCTATCGGCGATCGCCCGCCGCCGCGCGTGGCGGGAGGCGAAGGCTGGAGGCGAAAGGTCCTCACAGATCTTCACCGAT
>JBBQDF010000569.1:0-1879 GCA_038319475.1 Thermoanaerobaculia bacterium | reverse complement strand
GGGGATCGCGCAGGAGAGGAGCATTCCGCGGTTTGCCCGGGAGTCGTTTCGCTCGAGTTTCCGGCGGCGCCCGTCTCCGGAGGGGTCCCGCGGGCCCGTCGTGTTGTGGCCCGACACATTCAACGACTTCTTCCATCCGGAGACCGCCCGGGCGGCGGCGGACGTCCTGGCGGCGGCGGGCTTCGAAGTCCGGCTCCCCTCCCGACGCGCCTGCTGCGGGCGTCCGCTCTACGACCAGGGGATGCTCGGGCTCGCGCGCGAGCTCGCGCAAGACGTGCTCGAGGTCCTGCGGCCGGAAATCCGGAGCGAAGTCCCCATCGTGGTCCTCGAACCCTCCTGCGCGGCCGTCTTTCAGGACGAGCTGCCGAACCTCTTTCCGGACGACCCCGACGCGAAGAAACTTTCCGCCCGGACTGCTCTTTTCGCGGAGTTTCTGGAGCGCGAGTTGCCGTATTGGACTCCGGGGCGGCTCTCCGGCCCGGCGGTCCTTCAGGGGCACTGCCACCAGGCCGCCCTCTCCTCCCTCGATCCCGAGGCGGCGCTCCTGTCGAGGCTCGGGCTCGACGTCCGGATCCTGGACACCGGTTGCTGCGGGATGGCGGGAGCATTCGGGTTCGAGAAAAGTCATTACGACGTCTCCGTCGCGATCGCGCGGGACGCTCTCCTGCCGGCCCTGGCCGCGGCGTCGGACGCCCTGGTGGTCGCGGATGGATTCAGCTGCCGGGAGCAGATCGCCCAGCTCGCGCACCGGCCCGCTTTTCACGTGGCCGAGGTCGTGCATCGGGCGCTCCGGCGGGAAGGGCAGGCGCTCACTCGACAACCCGCGAAGTCGAGTCAGCGTGAACTAGGATAGCGGCGTTTCATTTCGAGGCGGGAGGACCGGCGGGCCTTCATGCAGATTTTTCACCGCAGCACGAACACGATTTCGCGCGTCAGCCTTTTTGGCGCCGTCTTTTTCATCGGCATCCTCCTGTGGCTCTTCTACGATCTCGAGGCGTCGCCCTGGACGACGCAGCAGAATGTGGCGCGCAATCAGCCGCTGCAGTTCTCCCACGCGCACCACGTCGGCGCGATCGGAATCGACTGCCGCTACTGCCACACGTCGGTCGAAAAGGCGGCATTCGCGGGGATCCCGCCGACGAAGACCTGCATGAACTGCCACTCCCAGATCTGGGCCCAGAGCCCCTATCTCGAGCCCGTTCGGGCGAGCTACCGCACCGGCGAATCTCTTCAATGGAACCGCGTCCACGATCTCCCTGACTTCGTTTATTTCAACCACGCGATCCACGTGAACAAGGGCGTCGGCTGCGAGACCTGCCACGGCCGAGTCGATCAAATGCCGCTCATGTGGCAGGCGGCGCCGCTGCAGATGGCGTGGTGCCTGGACTGCCATCGCAACCCTGAGAAGTATCTGCGCCCGAAGGACAAGGTGTTCACGATGGGATTCATCCCCGCCGAAGACCAGCTCACGATGGGGCGTCGGCTTCGAAAGGAATACGGCCTCCGGAGCGAAGCGCTCCTGACGACCTGCTCGACGTGCCACCGATGAGCGACGGAGCGCGCGAAACCGGAAACGGCGAGAAACCCGGCACGCAGCGCCGCCCGGGACTTCCCGTGTACCCGCCGCCGGCCGCGACGCCGCCGCCCGCTCCGCTCGAGCCTCAGCCGGAGGTCCTCGATTTCCGCTCGCTGGCGCTGCGTCGAGCCGACGAGCGCGGCGGCCGGCCCTGGCGGAGTCTCGAGGAGCTCGCGAATACTCCGGAGTTCTCCGCAATGCTCCACCGCGACGAGAACGCCGTCGCCTCAGACCCCTCGGGCGTCGACCGCCGCGACCTCTTCAAGTACCTCGGCGCCTCGTTCGCGCTCGCGGGGCTCACGG
>JBBQDF010000568.1:0-1887 GCA_038319475.1 Thermoanaerobaculia bacterium | reverse complement strand
CGGCGGTGCATCCGCGCCGGCGCCCGGTTCACGACGCGCAAGGTCTCGAGATACGGGCGCAGCATCGCCCGCGAGAGGTAGTCCTCGGTGGCGGCTCTACCCTCGTCCCAGAAGACGAGGAGGCGGGTCCGCGCCACCGCGCTCTCGTCCTGCATCCGCTCTTCGGCTTCCGCGGCGAGCTGGTCGGGCCCCTCCTCCGCGGCGAACCGCACGACGTCCATGGACCGGTCGATGAATCGCGCGACGTCCCGGTCGAGGTGCCCCGAGAGGGGCTCTCGCGCGTGCGTCTTCTCGATGTCCGCCGCCACGCCGCCCTGCGCGCGAAAAAGGCCGGCGGCGAAACGGAGCGGCTCGCCGGAAACGGACGTTTCGCCCGCGAGCAGCTCCGCGCGGGCCGCCCGACGCTCGAATTCTCTCGCCGCCGCCGACGCTTCAGCCGCGGCGGGGCTTCTCAACGCTGTCGCCCGTGACTTCCCTATACCACCGGCCATGGTGCAGCCGGGCCCATTCCCGGGTCACGGTGCCGCGAATCATCGACCCGAACGTGCCGGGCTCCGCGGCCGTTCCGAGATAGATGTGAAAGACGACGGCGGCGGCGAAACAAATCACGGTGAAGTCGTGAATGATGTAGCCGAGCTCCCGCACGACGGGGGGGAAATACTGCGGAAACCACATCAGCAGCCCGGAAAGAAGGAGCCCCACCGCTCCGAGCGCGGCGGCGAAGAAGAAGAGCTTCTGCCCGCCGTTGTACTTGCCGGTGTTCGACTCGTCCGTCTCGTAACGCATGTAGGCGAGGGCGTGGCGGATCGACCAGGGTTTGTCGGGGCCGGCCCTCATGGCCGAAAGCCAGTCGAAGAACTCGACGGCCACCGCGAGGAAGAACGCCACCCCGATCCAGGGATGAAGGACCCGGCACACGGAGAGCCCGCCGAACAGGTAGGCCATCCAACCGAAGAAAGGAGTCCAGATCGGCAGTCCCGTGAAAAGGCCGACGAAGAAGAGGAGCGCGACCGTCCAATGGATCAAGCGAGCGGAGCGGCGATGCCGGACGATCACGTCCCCGACGACGATGTCTTCGCGGTCCTGCGCCGCGATGACGGCGGGATCGACGGGACGATGTGTGACGGCGCTCATCGAGGTCCCCCTTTCGCGCCCATCAGGCGCTCGGAAGGTTGCGGTCGGAGGAGTCGTCGGCGCCCCGGACTTCCTTGGGGCCGAACTTGGTGTAGTGACCGAACGCTCCGAGGATGGCGCCGAAGATCGCCACCACGCCGAGCGGTCGAAGAACGCTCTTCCAGAACTTCACCAGGATCGGCACGTGCGGATCCGCCGGGAGGTTGTACCAGTCGGGATGGTCGCCGTGGGCGAGGATGGTCACGACGCTGGTCCCTCCCACCCCCTTCGGGTCGTACAGCGCGGCGTTGGCGAAGCCGTTCGCCTTCAGCTGCCGGATCCTCGTGTCCGCGAGATGCAGCATGTCGTCCTTCGTTCCGAAGTGGAGGCAACCCGTCGGGCACGCCTTGACGCACGCCGGCTCGAGGCCGACCGAGACGCGGTCGACGCAGAGGGTGCACTTGGCCATCTTGCCCGTCGTGGCGTGGAACCGTGGCACGTCGAAGGGGCATCCCGTCTCGCAGTACTTGCAGCCGATGCACTGGTCGGGATTCACGTCGACGATGCCGTTGGCGTACTGGACGATCGCCCCGGGTGCCGGGCACGCGGCGAGGCAGCCCGGCTCCTCGCAATGCATGCACTGGTCCTTGCGCATCAGCCAGATAATCCCGCCGTCGTGGTCGCGCTCGTTGAAACGAATCAGGTTCCAGTACTCCGGATGGAGCGTCGGAAGGGTTTGATACGTGCCGACCTGCTCCGTCGCGACGGGCCTCA
>JBBQDF010000567.1:0-1891 GCA_038319475.1 Thermoanaerobaculia bacterium | reverse complement strand
AGTCGGGCCGCTGCACGGTCGAGGACGAGCATCGGGCTCGCACGCGGCTTGGGTTGCCGTCGCGGTTCTCCGCGGCGGCCGAGGTTCCCGAGGCCCTCGGTTCGAGCGGATTCGCCGCCGCCGCGCGGTATCCGGGTACCTTCGGAATCGACAGCTTCGCGTACTGCGGAGCGCTCCGGGATCACCTGCGGACGCGCGGCCTCCGCGTCTTCGAGGGGACTCGCGCCCTGGAGCTCGAGCCGCACGCCGTCTCCTGCGCGGGCGGCCGGATCTCGGCGGAGACGATCTTTCTCTGCACCGACCGGTTCACACCCGGCCTCGGCGTCGAGAAGTCCGCGGCGTCGCAGGTGCAGACGGCGCTGGCCGTCACCGAGCCCCTTCCCGAGGAGGCGCTCGCCGCGATGTTTCCCGACGGCCCGCTTCTCGTCTGGGACACGGATCTCCTCTACCAGTACTTCCGTCCGATCGGCGGCAACCGGCTGCTCCTGGGCGGCGGAGTCCTGTCGCAGACCTACGCCTCCACGGCGCGTGGCGCGGAGAAGACTATCGCCCATCTGCGAGAGTACTGCCGCGAGAAATTTCCCGCCCTCGGAGAACTCACCATCACCCACTGGTGGCCCGGTTTCATCGGGGTCACGAAAGACTTCCTTCCGATCGCCGGCCGCCGCCCGCGGGTGCCTTCGCACGTTCTCGCGATCTGCGGCACCGGGATTCCCTGGTCCATGCTGGCTGCGACGGTTGCGGCGGACGTCGCGCTCGAGGGCGGGTCGGAATTCGACTCCCTCGTCCATCCGGGACGCAGCTTCACGGACCTCGATCCCCTCCAGCCGGTCGCAGGTAAGCGGATCGCTTTCGCGCTGTCCCACTTCTACGCGAAGGAGTGGTTGCGGGGAGATCCTGAGCGGGTCCGCAGGCGCCGGCCCCTCCTAGCGGCGGGCGCGGGGCTGGTCGCCTCGGCGGCTTTGCTCCTCCGGCGGCGACGCAGGGCCTGATTCCGGAATCCCGAGACGAGTGCTCTATCCTCTGCCGCAGTGGATCCGAAAGCACGCCCTCCCTCCCGGATTCTGACGACCCTTTCGACCGCTCTCTTCGGACTCCTTCTCCTCGCCGTCTACGCCGACCCGCTCTTCACGCATCGGAGCTTCGTGGGACGGGACCTGGTGTCGTACGGACTGCCGCTCGAGAAGATGATCCACGACGCCTACGCCCGCGGGCGCTTCCCGGCGTGGAGCACGGACCTTTCGGGCGGGCGGCCGCTCTTCCCGAACCCGAACGCCGGCTCCCTCCACCCGGTCCGGCCGATGCTGTCGGTCCTGCCCTTTCCCGCGGCCATGCGCCTCTTCCCCGTCGTCCACTGGATGCTGGCCGCGGCCGGGATGCTGCTTCTTCTCGAAGGCCTCGGCGTGTCGCCCGCCGCCGCGTGGCTGGGAGCGTGCACCTGGGTGTTCTCGGGCGTCATGGTTTCGGAGGTCTTCTACCTCCCGCTGCAGCCGGCCGTCTCCCTGCTGCCCTGGATCCTCTGGGCGGTGGCGCGTCCGGCGTCCGGGCCGCGGCGGAAAGCCGTGCCGATCGGCCTCTTCTACTGGCTCCTCTTTCTGACCGGCGATTTGTTCGCGGGCGCGATCGCGCTGATCGCATCGGGGCTGTGGATCGCCCTGGAGGTACCGCGGCCGTCGAAGCCGCGGGAGCTCGCCGCCCTCGCGCTGGGGCTGGCTCTTGCGGGTCTTCTCGCGGCGCCCCAGATCGTGGCCACTTCGCTCCTCGCCGGAGAGACGCAGCGCGCGGTCACCGGAATCCGCCTCCAGGAGGCGCTGGCGTTCACTCTCTCCCCCTGGCGGCTCCTGGAGCTCGTCGTGCCGTTTCCGTTCGGCGACTTCTGGACGCTCGACGA
>JBBQDF010000566.1:0-1899 GCA_038319475.1 Thermoanaerobaculia bacterium | reverse complement strand
GCGCCGAGGACGAGGGGCGAGCTCCAGGCATCCTGAAATCCGTGTTGATGGAATCCATGAACGGCGGGCTCCGTGTGGGACTTCGCTCCGCTCGCCTTCTGCGACGCGTCCCACCCGAAGGGGCCGAAGGCGGTCGCGCCGGGAGGGACGTCGTCTTCCGACCACACCGTGTCCGGAGGCAGACTCGCGGGGGATGACGCCGCTGGAAAAGCACAGGCGGGCGACACTCCGGTCCGATCGAACCAGGCCTTGCCGTCGTAAGCGGCGAAATACATGTGTCCGACGACCTGGCCGCCGAGCCCGAGCGCCGCCGCCGGCACATCGAGGCGCGTCCACTCTCCGGCCGCGGGCAACGGCCCTCCCGGGATTCGGTCGGCCCCGAGCGTTCCCCAGTCGATCAGGTCCGCTCCCCAGAACGCCATCTTCGACTGGCCGTCGTCCCATCGCAGGAGGATTTCCTGCGGCGGGTCACACGGATCGAGCAGGACGTAAGTCACCAGGTGATCGGTGGCCGCCACATAGAGTCCCTGGCTCCACGCGTTCTCGAAGCCATGAAAGTGCAGTCCCGGCGCGGCGGCCTCAGTGTGCGACTGCGTGCCGCTCGCCTTCTGAGCCGTGTCCCACACGAGCGGGCCGTACGCGTCGCTCCCCGCCGGCGGCTGATCGTCCATCCAGACGCGGTCCGAGGGAAAGGACGACGGCGCCGGCGCGGACGGGGTCGCACACGCGGCCATCCTGCCGACGCGGTCCCACCAGACGTGCCCGTCGAACTGGACGAACGCGATCTCCCCGACGATCGTGCCGCCGAGCCCGAGGAGTGAGGCGGGAACTTCGAGCCGGGCCCATTCTCCCGCCGCCGGCAGCGGTCCGACGACGATCCGGTCCGAACCGGGAGTTCCCCAATCGATCGAATCAGCGCCCCACACCGCGCGCCGGGCTCCCGTTCCTCCCCCGACCCACTGAAGCATCAACTCCGACGGGGGATCGCAGGGATCGATCAGGACCCACGCGATCAGTTTGTCCGTGGTCTGCACGTAGAAGTTGGAGCCCCACGCATTCTGGAAGCCGTGATGCGACTCGCCGATCGCGGGCAACTCGGAATGCGACTGCGTTCCGCTCGCCTTCTGCGTCGTGTCCCAGTTCCACATTCCATACGGGGTGCTGCCGGCGGGGACGTCGTCATCCACCCAGGTGGTTTCTGCCCCGTCAGAAGGAGGAGTCGAGACGGGGTCGGTGAAACTGCAGTCGGTCTGCTTCAGCGTCCGTCGATGCGTCGCCGCGGGAGCCGACGCGGGTTTCGTTTCACGGGACTTCTTCCGGGCAGCCGGACCGGCGGCGGCGGTCCCGAGCGTCGACAGGAAGTACAGAGCCGCGATCGCGACGAGGCGCGCTGCCATCCAGCCGACGGACCTCGGCTCCGGACCGGCGACTTTCCGTGAGAGCCAGCCGGCGGATAGACCGCGGCCCACCCGGGTTTCGTTGACAGGGTCCAAAATCGGCTCCTTCTCGTGCCGAATCCCTCATCGCCCGGGGTTGGCTCGCGCCGATTGAATCCCGCTTTCGGTCAGTCCGCTACACCTTTCTTGTCGTCAGAAAGAGGCGCCTACACTTCTCAGCAACATTTCGTCCGGCCCGCGGTCTCTAATTGGTGAGCTGGATCAAGTTGCGGCCGGGAATCCCCAGCGAAAGAAATCGCGGAGGAAAAATGCGAAGGTGTACGGCCCCGTACGCGCAAGCCTCGAGCGAACGAGGCCGGAGTTCGAAGTCCGTGGAAAAGATTGGTCGGGGCGAGAGGATTTGAACCTCCGACCACCCGGTCCCGAACCGTCTCAGCGTGAAGGCTCCTGACACAACATGACGGCGGGTGCGACGTTCGGGGGCCCGGTCGGAGTCTCCTGA
>JBBQDF010000565.1:0-1919 GCA_038319475.1 Thermoanaerobaculia bacterium | reverse complement strand
GAAGATCGTCGCGGAGAAGAAGTACGACGAAGTTTTAGGCGTCCACATCATCGGCCCGAAGGCGACCGAGTTGATCGGCGAAGCCGGCGCCGCCCTGCGCCTCGAGGCGACCTCAGAGGAGCTGGTCAGGACGATCCACGCGCACCCGACCCTCTCCGAGGCGATGCACGAAGCGGCGGAGGCCGTGGCGGGGCACGCGATTCATATCTAGGACCCCGGGGTCGTGAAGGGTGAAGGGTGAAGGGTCAGGGGTGAGGCGGACGGGGGCGGTGCGGGTGAGGGTGCCTCAGCGAAATCCACCCCCTGACCCCTAACCCCTGACCTGTTTCCTCTACTGCGGCCCCTTCGGCGGATCCCCCGGACTCGCCTGAGTGGCGGAGGCCGCGGGGAACGCCAGCGTCCGCCCCTCCCGGTTGTCGTTTGGCGAGTTCGGCATGCCGGTGTTGAGGCCCGGGACTCGTTTCGCGTCGAGATCGGGCTGGTATTTCCGGTCGGGGTTGAAGAGCGCCGTGCCGTCGGGCCGCGCGCCTGGCCCGGGAGGCTCGTGCCGCGCCGATTTTCCAGCCGGCGAGGCCGAGGGGGCCGCCATCGTCCCCGGCGGGGAAGCGCCGGTGACGCCGACGTCGATGTAGCGCGAGGGGAGCGAAGTGGCGCGCTCGGCCTGGACTCGGGTGATGTCGGAGCGCCGCATGCTGACGAGCGTCCCCCCCGGGTGCTGATGAAAGAAGACCTGCTCCCCGGTCTGGAGCGGGCGGTCGCGCGACCAGAGAACGCCGCGCCCCGCCGTTTCGATCCGGTAGACAACGGGAGCCGGAAGGTCGGCCGCGCGGGCCACCAGCGCGTGCAACAGCGCCCCGGAGGAGACCGCGAGGAAGGCGGCGAGGCGCAAAGCGAGCATGAACCCCCAATTATACCGGCCGTCTCAGGCGCCGTGGCGCGCGACCGGGGCGCGATCACCGTTCCCCTCGGGCGGAAATCGGGGCGCGGAGACATAGAATGGCGGACCTTCGAGAGATGAGTCAGGAACGAAACCGTGCGGGGACGGACCTCTCCGCGTTGCGCATCCATCGTGAGCCCGAAAAGTCGGGCGGAGCCCGCGGCTGGCTGCTCCTCGGGGCGGTCCTGATCGTCGCCGCCGGCGCCGCGGCGTATTTTCTGGCGGGCCGGTCTCTTCGCCCGAAGAAAGTCGATCTGGTGACGGCGTCGGTCGTCACCGAGGGTCAGGCGACGACGGTCCTGACATCGACCGGCTACGTCGAAGCGGAGCGCAAGGCGGACCTCTCTCCCAAGATCACCTCCCGCATCACCGAATTGAACGTGACGGAGGGTTCGCGCGTCAAGAAAGGCCAGGTCGTCGCCCGGCTCGATCACACGGACATCGACGCGCAGCTTTCAGAGGCGCGGGCGGCCTGGGTCAACGCCCGTGCGGAGCTCGCGCGGCAGAAATCCCTGACCACCGAAGGCCTCGCTCCGCAATCGATCCTCGATTCCGCGGTGGCGCAGGAGTCCTCCACCCGCGCGAAGGTCGCGTACGTGCGCGCGCTTCTCGACTACACCGAGATCCGCGCGCCTTTCGGCGGGGTCGTCACCGCCAAGAGGGCGTTCGTCGGCGAAGCGGTCTCCCCGTTCGGTTCGTCGCCGTCCGGCGGAGGTTCCGGGGGCGCGATCGTGACGCTCGTCGAGTTCACATCGCTCTACGTCGGAGCCGACGTGAACGAATCGAACCTTTCGCGTCTCACGCCGAGCCAGCCGGCGGAAATCGCGCTCGACGCGGTGCCGGACAGGACGTACCACGGGCATCTGCGCCAGATCGTTCCCGCGGCGGACCGGCAGAAGGCCACCGTGCGGGTCAAGGTGGCGATCGACGACGCAGACGAGAGAATCCTCCCGGACCTTTCCGCGCGAGTCGCTTTCACGTC
>JBBQDF010000564.1:0-1923 GCA_038319475.1 Thermoanaerobaculia bacterium | reverse complement strand
CCGTCTCGTCCGCGCCGGGCGCGGCGAGCTCCTTCTGTCGGGCTGACGTGTTGGTCGAAGGGAGCCCCGTGCCGGATTTTCTGGACCTGATCGACCTCGCGTGCGAGCGGCTCGGCGGCTCCGCGATCGCCGCCAACGACGAATTTTTCGCTCCCCGCGAAAACCTCCTGAAGGCCGGCCGGCCCGTGTTCCTGGAAGACGAGTACACGGAGAGGGGCAAGTGGATGGACGGATGGGAAACGCGCCGCCGCCGCAAGCCCGGCCACGACTGGTGCGTCGTGCGGCTCGGCTTTCCCGGAATCCTGCACGGGTTCGTGATCGACACGACGCATTTCAAGGGCAACGCGCCCGAGTCCTGCTCGATCGAAGTGTGCGAGACCGCCAGTCTCTCCCCCGAGCCCTGGGAGTCGGAAAAGATCTCCTGGACCGAGCTCGTCCCGAAATCGACCGTCCGCGCGGACTTCCAGAACTTCTTTTCCGCCGCCGCGCCGCGTCCGTTCACGCACGTGCGGCTGAACATCTTTCCCGACGGCGGAGTCGCCCGCCTCAGGGTCCACGGGGAGGTGGCGCCTGACTGGGACCGCATCGCCCGCACGGGCGGGGAGCTCGATCTGGCGGCCGTCGAGAACGGCGGTCTCGTGCTCGCGGCGAGCGACGAGTTCTTCGGCCCGCGGCAGAACCTCATCATGCCCGGGCGCGGCCGCGACATGGGAGACGGATGGGAGACGCGGCGGCGGCGCGGCATCGGGCACGACTGGGCGATCGTCCGGCTCGGCCGGTCCGGAACGATCCGGCGGATCGACGTCGACACCGCGCACTTCAAGGGAAACGCGCCGGGGAGCTGCTCGGTGGAGGTCTGCCGGTCGCCCGGAGCCGGCGTGACGGAGCTCCAGGAGTCCTCCCGCGAATGGGACACGGTCCTGCCGGAAACGCCGCTCTTTCCCCACACCCTGCACCGCTTCGAGCGGGAGCTCGCGGCGGCCGGAGAAGCGACGCACGCGCGGTTCAACATCTATCCGGACGGCGGCGTCAGCCGCCTGCGCCTCTGGGCTCCCGCGCCCGCGTCTGCCTCGGCGGCAGACGGCGGAGCGCGTTGACCGAAACGTTGTCGCCCGCGCCCGGGATCGAGCGGCTCGACGCGCTCCCGCAGGAGGCGGCGCAACGAGAGCTGATCGGCTGCTGCGGGTCGTCGAGCTGGGCGCAGCGCATGGCGCAGGCGCGCCCGTTCCGGACCCTCGAACGGCTCCTCGACGCCGGGGAGGCGATCTGGCGCTCTCTCGCCGAATCCGACTGGCGGGAGGCGTTCGACGCGCATCCTCGCATCGGAGACCGGACCGCCGCGGGTCGCTCGGCAGAAGAGCAGGCGACGGCTCTGTCGGGAAGCGACGAGGACGCGCGGCTTCTGTCCGAGGCGAACTGCCAATACGAGGCGCGCTTCGGACGCATCTTCATCGTGTGCGCCGCGGGCCGGACCGCGCCTCAGATCCTTTCGCTGTGCCGCGAGCGGCTGCGCAACGACGAATCGACCGAGTTGCACATCGCGGCCCGGGAACAGGGCCGGATCACGCGGCTTCGTCTCGAGAAACTGGCCGGCGGGAAATGACCGGGATCTCGACGCACATTCTGGACACTTCCCGGGGACTGCCCGCGGCGAACGTCCCTCTCCGCCTCGAGGTCAGATCAGACGCCGGCGAGTGGACCGTGCTGTCGGATGACCGTTCGGACGCCGGGGGCAGGGCAACACTGGTCGACGCGGCGGCCCCGGGAACCTACCGGCTGACGTTTGACACCGGCGCTTACTTCGAGCGGATCGGGGTGGCCGGGTTCTATCCCCGGGTGCAGATCTTCTTCCGGGTCGAGGCCGCCGGTCATCATCACGTGCCGCTGTTGCTCTCTCCGTACGGATATTCGACGTACAGGGGG
>JBBQDF010000563.1:0-1923 GCA_038319475.1 Thermoanaerobaculia bacterium | reverse complement strand
GGGCTGCGGCGGCCGCAGCGGCCGCCGCAGCCATCGCCCCGGCGCGTCTTCCGTGGGACGGCGGCCGCTCGATACGGCGCTCCGCGGTTTTCAAAGCGATTCCGGCGCGAACCCCCTCCAGGATGAGGGCCGCGTCGGAGTCGGAGACCAGCTCGGGCCGGACCGCCGCAAAAAACAGCGCGGGATCCAGACGCGAAGCGTCGCGGCGGCAGGACACGCACCCGGAAAGGTGCGAGCGAACTGCGCAACGCTCTTCCCGGGAGAGCGATTCCCCGAGGTAGCCCTCGAAGCGGGCGCGGGCTTCCCGGCAGCCCGCGGTCAGGACTTCCTCCGCGTGACGCGGCGCGCGTTTAAAAATCCGGGGCAGATCTTCTCGATCTCCCGGCGCAGAATCCGTCTCGCGTTGAAGAGGTGATTGCGGACCGTGGACTCGCCGCACCCCAGGATCTTCGCGATCTCGACCGTGTCCTTGTCTTCCATTTCGCGGAGGACGAACGCGGCCTTCTGCTTGCCGCTCAGCCGCTCGCTCGCCTCCCGGAAGAGCCGCGTCATCTCGTCGTCTTCCGCCGCGCGCGACGTCTCCGCGCCGCTCGCCTCTTCCCTCCGGCGCACCAGGTGGAGCGTCGCGCCGTGGGCCTTTTCGCGGCTGCGCGAGCTGCGGAGAAAGTCGATCGACAGATTCGTGGTAATCCGGTAGATCCAGGTGTTGAAGGAGTAGGTCGCGTCGTACCGTTCGAGCTGCTCCCAGACGCGGAGAAACACCATCTGCGCCACGTCTCGCGCGTCCTCGGGGTCCGAGACGATCCGCCGCGCGACCGAGACGACGGCGGGGGTCTTCCGGACGACGAGCGCCTCGAAAGACACCATGTCGCCGGACCGGGCAGAGAGCGCCAGCTCCCGGTCGGACAGCTCCGCCGACTCCTGCCGCCGTCGGGCTTCACTGTAAACGAGCTCCATCGGCCATTTATACGGATCGGCGGGCGCCTCCGTTGGGGGTTTTCTCCAGAGCATAACTCCTTGGATTGTAAGGGAGATTGAAGAAAGGCGGTAGGCGTGACGCGGTCGCCGCCCGGCGACCCCGGTCGCCAGTCAGACTCCATCGCACCAGCGCCCGCGCCCGAGCCCTCACGGCGATCCAATACCCCCTCTGCGCTAATCTCGACGCCTTGCTGCTCTATCGCGTTCTTTCGGTGCTGGCGCTCCTTTTTTACGCCCCCTGGGCGCTCGTCCGGTCCGCGCTGGGGATCCGGAAGACGGGCGATCTCCGGGGAAAACTCGGCTATGCCTCCGCGCCCGATTTAGACGGCGGGGTGTGGGTTCATGCGGTCTCCGTCGGGGAGGTCGGTGTCGCCCGCAACCTTCTGGCGGAGCTCGCCCGAAAAGTCCCCGAGCGCCGCCTGGGGCTCTCGGTCACGACGGCGGCGGGCGCGGAAATGGCCCGGCGGACGCTCCCCGCGCAAGTCGCGTCTTTCGCCTTCCCGCTCGATCTCGCGGGGCCCGTGGAGCGGGCGCTGGACGCCGTCCGGCCGGGGCTGATTCTCCTGACCGAGACAGAAATCTGGCCGCTCTTTCTGGAGCGCGCCGCGCGCCGGAACATCCCCGTCGCGCTCGTGAACGGCCGGTTGTCGGAGCGGTCCTTCTCCCGCTATCGACTCGCGCGACGGGCCTTTGCGGGGGTGCTGTCGCGCGTGGCGCTCTTTGCGATGCAGACTGAGGAAGACGCCGCGCGCATCGAGCGGCTGGGCGCCCCCCCTTCCCGGGTCTTCGTCACCGGTAACATCAAGTACGACCTTCCCGAGGCCCCGCCCTTCGCCGACGCGGGGCGGCTCTCGCTCGTCGCGCGCGGGCGTCCCGTCTTCGTCGCGGCTTCGACCGGCGCCGGCGAAGAGGAGATCGTTCTTCTCGCCTGGTCGCGGCTTCCTC
>JBBQDF010000562.1:0-1931 GCA_038319475.1 Thermoanaerobaculia bacterium | reverse complement strand
GAGCGGGTCCGTCGGCGTCGTGCTGGCGGACCTCGACGAGTTCCGCAAGGTCAACGAGTCGCTCGGCCATCCCGTCGGCGACGAGGTGCTGCGCGAGGCGGCGCGGCGGCTGAACTCCTCCGTGCGCCCGTACGACGCGGTCGGACGGTTCGGGCGAGGAGTTCCTGATCGTCCTCCCGGGCTCCGACGGCCTCGGCGCGCTGACCGTCGCGGAGCGCATACGGGAGGCCTTTTCGCGCCGCCCCGTCCACACGTCGGCGGGACCGGTACCGCTCACGCTTTCGCTCGGAGTTGCGGCGGAGGGCGGCGAAGCGGGTGGCGATCCCTCGGGTCTCCTCCGCGCCGCAGGAGGTGCGCTGAAGAGGGCACAGACGGGCGGCCACAACCGCGCCGCTCTCGCCGACGAGTCGGGCCTGTCGATCGACGCGGTCCCGCCGGAAGAGGGAAACGCCTAGCTCCGCAATCGGCTCTGTTCCGGGCGTATGCTACCGGCGTGTTCTCCCGGCGCCTGACCCTGCCCGCGGTCCTGTTCCTTCTCGCGGCCCCTGTCCTGGCGGGAGTCAATCAATGGACACCGCTCGGGCCGTATGGTCCTTCCGGAGCGATCCCGGTTCGAGCGGTCGCGGTTTCCCCGGCGGCGATCTTTGCCGCCACGGGAGAGAATCTCTTTCGCAGCACGGACGCAGGCGGCCACTGGGACCTTGTCTTGAGCGGAGCGCCCAACGAGGTCGTAGCCGTTGCCGTGGCGTCGTCGGATTCCTCGGCCGTGTACGCCGGGGGATCCGGCACGTTCTTCCGGAGCGACGACGGCGGAGCGACATGGTTGGCGATACCGATACCGGGCGTCGTCCTGCGAAACCTCGCGGTCGACCCCCAGTCCCCGTCGACGCTCTGGGCCGCGACTGAGGACGGTGGAGTTGCATCGGATGCAATATGGAAGAGTACGGACCGTGGGGGAACCTGGCAGGTGGTACTCGCGGCGCTGTACGGGCCCGTCATCGCCGTCGATCCGATCGACGGACAGACGGCATTCGTTGGTACCCAGAACGGCGGGTTGAAACGGACCCGCGATGGCGGCGCGCACTGGACGGACCTCGAGGGAGGCCTGGGAGGAAATTTCGGCATCGCTATCAACCCGGGCAATACCTCGCGCATATTCACGGTGTGGGACCCGACGGTCTGCGGTATTTGCACGATTCCCGGAGAACTTCGCAAGAGCGAGGACGGCGGCGACACTTGGACGCACGTCGACACCCCCGGAGACTTCGTGTGGAGCGTGGTCGTCGCGCCGGACTCGGTCGTCTTCATCAGCACGAGCTCGGGGGTGTATGTCAGCCGGAACGGAGGCCTCACCTGGTCGGCCCTCGACAACACCTCGGATCTCGCCGGAGGAAAGCTGGCGCTGGACGCGCAAAACCCTTCGCGCCTCTTCTCAGCGGGATTCGCAGGCGGCGTCTTCGTCCTGGATGTCGAGCCCGGCGGCCCGTGCGCTTCTCCAGGCCGGATCCTTTGCCTCCAGAGCGGACGATTCCTCGTCACCGTGGGCTGGCAGGCATCTCCTCTCGGGCCGACCTTCTCCGCTCTCGCCGTTCCCGTGAGCCGGGAAGCGGGGTACTTCTGGTTCTTCGCCCCCGACAACGTCGAGGTGATGGTCAAAGTCCTCGACGGGAGCTCCGTCAACGGCCACTTCTGGGTGTTCTACGGGGCGCTGTCGAACGTGCAATATATCGTTCAGGTCACCGACACGCTGACCGGCGCGACGAAAACCTACGAGAACCCGGTGGGAACGCTCGCGAGCTTCGCGGACACGTCGGCGTTCCCCGCGGCCGCGGGCAGCTCGGCGGCGCCGGCAGCGACTCGGACCGTCCCGTCGCTCGCGAGACTCGCCGTTCCGTCGTGGACATCGCTCGGGCCTGAGCCGACGCAGGCCG
>JBBQDF010000561.1:0-1936 GCA_038319475.1 Thermoanaerobaculia bacterium | reverse complement strand
GCTCGTGGACGTCGTTCTCGTCCTTCTCATCATCTTCATGGTCATCACGCCCCTTCTCCAGATGGGGTACGACGTAAAGGTGCCCCCCAAGGCGCCGCCGACCAACATCGCGGACATCCCTCCCGACCAGCTGGTCGTCTCTCTCATGCCCAACCACAGGATCTTCCTGAACAAGCAGGAGCTCACGGCCCAGCAGCTGGCGACCCAGCTCGCCGATAACCTGAAGAACCGCCGCGACAAGACGGTCTTCTTCTCGGCGGACGATTCGGTCCTCTACGGCGAGGTGGCGCAGCTGATGGACGTGGTGCGCAACGCTGGCGCGAACAACCTCGGCATCGTCCTCGAAACCGTCCCCGTCCAATAGTTCCCCGAGCAGCGGGCTGGCATGGGCCCCGCCCGCTGCCGGTCCCTTCCTCTCAGACCTCCCGGGCGCGGCGGCTCTCCTCCGAGGGTCCGCGCGTCCGAGGGTCCGCGCGGGGCGCGCTCTCCTCCGGCGTTTCGCTTCGATTCCGTCGAACCGCGAGGCGCGGGGCAGGAAGATGCCTGGACGAGCAGTGAAGCGACCGAACCTCTGATATTCTTCCCCCCCTTTGCCCCCCCGGAGGGGCCCCCGGTTCGATACTTTTAAGAGGGAGTCCGAATGCCGTACAGCAACGCTCTGCCCCTGATCCTGACGTTTTCCGTCGGGTCCCTGTTCGTCGCCTGGTATCTCGCGACCTGGGTTCTGAAGCGGGATACCGGGACCCCCGCGATGAGGGAGATTTCCAACGCCATCAAGGAGGGCGCCGAAGCGTTTCTGCGGCGTCAGAACACGACGATCGGACTGCTCGCGCTGGTGCTGGCGGCCGTGATCTTCGTCCTCTACGGGTTCGTCCGGACGCACCACTCCTTCGACCCCGTGCCGACCGCGCTGAACCTGGCGTTCTGGACCACGCTGTCGTTCGTCCTCGGAGCGGCGTGCTCCGTATTCGCGGGGTACGTCGGGATGTGGATCTCGATCCGCACCAACATCCGCACGGCATCCGCGGCGCGCACTTCGCTGAATGACGCCCTGCGCACCGCGCTGCGCGGCGGCGCCGTCTCCGGATTGCTGGTCGTCTCCATGTCACTCCTCGGCGTCGGAGGCCTCTATTTCCTCGTCAGCCGCCTGACGGCCGTGCCTCCGGCGCAGATTCCCCTGCTCATCGTGGGCTACGGCTTCGGTGCTTCCTTCGTGGCCCTCTTCGCCCAGCTGGGCGGCGGCATCTACACCAAGGCGGCAGACGTCGGAGCGGACCTCGTCGGGAAGGTGGAAGCCGGCATCCCCGAGGACGATCCCCGCAACCCGGCCGTCATCGCCGACCTGGTCGGAGACAACGTCGGCGACTGCGCCGGCCGCGGCGCGGACCTCTTCGAATCGACGGCTGCCGAGAATATCGGCGCCATGATCCTGGGCGCCACGCTGGCAACCGCGGCCCAGCGGACGGACATGCCCTTCGCCGCCGGAATCGTCGGTGTCATGCTCTTCCCGCTCGTCGCTCGCGCCTTCGGCCTGCTGGCGTCGATCGTAGGCATCTTCCTCGTCAAGACCCGCGAAGATCAGGATCCCATGCAGGCGCTGAACCGGGGCTATTACGTCACCTCGGCTCTCGCGATCGGCGGTTTCTTCATTGCGACAAAGTGGCTCCTGTATAACGAGAAAATCCCCGACGCCTGGTGGAAATACTTTCTCTGCGGGATCATCGGTGTTCTGGCCTCGATCGCTTTTGTCTTCATCACGCAGTACTACACCGAATACAGATTCCGGCCCGTGCGAGAGATTGCCGAGGCCTCGCAGACCGGGCCCGCGACGAATGCCATCACGGGCCTCGCGATCGGTTTCGAGTGCACGCTGATGCCCGTGATCGCGATCTCGATCGCGATCCTTTCGTCCTTCAAGATCGGCCTCTGGGCCATG
>JBBQDF010000560.1:0-1957 GCA_038319475.1 Thermoanaerobaculia bacterium | reverse complement strand
GTAGGGCACGACCGAAAACACCTCATCGGGATCGACGCCGGCGAGGTCGTTGCGGAGCTTCGTGAAGGGCGAGTCTATTCCGAACCGTGCGAGGTCGTGATCGAGCTCGATGCGTCCCGCCGCCGCCTTCAGCGCGACATGATCGGTCCCCGACGTCGCTTCGAGGATCCTGCGCTCCGCGTAGACCGTGAACCCTTCATTGAGCCAGAAGTCGTTGGCGCTCGCGTTGCTGACGAGATTTCCCGTCCAGGAGTGCGCGAGCTCGTGCGCGACGACGTCGACGAGCGAACGATCGCCCGCGAGCAGCGTCGGCGTCAGGAACGTGAGCCGGGGGTTCTCCATTCCTCCGTACGGAAAGGACGGAGGCATGCAAAGAAGGTCGAAGCGCTCCCAGTCGTACGCCCCGAAGAGCGTCTCGGCCGCGACGATCATCTCCTCGACGCCGGCGAACTCCCATGCCGCTTTCTCGAGCATCTCCGGCTCGGACCACACCGCGCTTCGCGGACCGACGTCCCGCGAGGCGAGATTGCCGACGGCGAGAGCCAGGAGGTAGGGAGGAATCGGCTGCGGCATCGAGAAGCTCCACCGCGTGATCCCGTTCTCCGTGTGTCCGCCGCGGCTCGCCGCAGACATCAGCGCGGTGAGCGGGGCAGGGACCGCGATCGTTGCCGAATAGGTGATGCGCGCGCCCGGTGAATCCTGCAGCGGCGCCATCGATCGCGCGTGGATCGCCTGGCACTGGCTGAAGAGGTAGGGATGCGTCTTTCCCGCGGTCTGCTCCGGCGAGAGCCACTGGAGTGCGCTCGCGTCCGTCGCCGTCGAGTATCGGATGACGATCGCCCGCGCGCCCTCCGGCGCCTCCACGCGAAGCCGTGCGCCGAGGATCGTGTCGGGCTCGAAGAGCTTCCAGTCGAGCCCGGTCGAACCGTCGGCGGCGAAGACGCCCTCGATTGCGAGCCCGCGCGTGTCGAGGTCGAGAGGACCGCCGGGAAGCGGCGCCGCGAATCGCAGCGTCGCCGTCCCGGCGAGGATCTTTCTCTCGAAGTCCGCGCGGAGATCGAGCACGACATCGCTCGTGACTCCCTGCGCGGGATCGAACCACGAATGCGGATCGGGCCGGGCGTGCGTGTCTGCCATCACGTCGTTCGGGGGCGGGAACACCTTCAATCCCATTCACCGATGAGTAGCCGACCCGGCTCTCGCGCGCTACTTCTTCGTCTTCTCGGGCGCCTTCTTCGTCTCGCCCTTCTTCGTGTCCGTCTTCGCCGCGTCCGCGGCCGGAGCCTTCGGGACGAGCTCCGCGTTGATCTCGAGGCTCACCGTGTCGCTGACGAGCACGCCACCGGCTTCGAGCGCCTTGTTCCAGTTGAGGCCGAATTCCTTCCGGCTGATCGAACCCGTCGCCGCGACCGTGCGGACCTGCTGGCCCCAGGGATTCTTCATCGCTGCGGACGGTCCCGTCACGTCGAGAACGACGGGCTTCGTGACGCCTCGAATCGTGAGATCGCCGGTGACCTTCAGCTTGCCCTCGGCGCCCTTCTCGATGCTCGTGCTCTTGAACGTGATCGCCGGGTATTTCTCGACGAAGAAGAATTCCTCGGACTTGAGGTGCTTGTCCCGATCCGCGACGCGCGTGTCGACGGTCGACGCATCGATCGTCGCGTCGATCTTCGACTTCGTGATGTCGTCTTCGTCGACGACGATCGTGCCCGTCGATTTCCCGAACGCGCCTCGCACGGTGTTGACCATCATGTGGGTGACCGAAAAGCCGGCCGTCGAATGGTTGCCGTCCAGCTCCCAGGTCGAGGTCGTCGCATTTGCAGCGACGGGGAGGGCCAGCGAAACGGCGATCAGGAGCGGGGTGAGGTTCTTCATGTGGGTGGGCTTTCCTTTGAAGTGAGAGAGCGAGAGAATCGTCCCGCTCCTTTCGACATCTGCTTATCAGAGGTAAGCTACT
>JBBQDF010000559.1:0-1959 GCA_038319475.1 Thermoanaerobaculia bacterium | reverse complement strand
GCCCGGCGCCCGGCGCCCGGCGCCTAGAATCTAAACCGCTGCACGTTCGCGATCTCCGCGACGGGCATCGGGCGCGCGAGCAGGAATCCCTGGCCATAAGGGACGCCGAGAGACTGGAGAACCTTCAGCTCTTCCCGCGTCTCGATTCCCTCGGCGATGACCTTCGTCTTCATCTTGCGTGCGAAGCTCATCAGGGCTTCGAGGAGGTCCTGCTTGGTCTTGCGGCGGTCGATCCCGCGGACAAAGACGTTGTCGAACTTCAGATAGTCGGGCTCGATTTCGGCCAGAGACGTCAGGTTGCTGTATCCGGTCCCGACGTCGTCGACGGCGATCCGGAACTGCTGCTGGCGGAACCTCGAAAGCACTTCGCGGAACAGTCCCTCGTAGACGGCATACGTCCGCTCGGTGATTTCGAGAACGATGCGGTCCGGCGCCAGGCCGACGCTCGCCACCTGGTCCAGGAACATCGGACCCAGAAACTCCGGGTCCGACGCGGCCGCGGGCGAGAGGTTGATGAAGATCTGCCCGTCTCCTCCCGCCGACGCCGCCGCTTCGAGAGACCGCTGGCGGCACACGCGCTCGAGCGGGACGAGAAGCTCGGTGCGTTCGGCGAGGGAGAACAGCGTCTCGCCGCTTTCGAACTCGCTTCCGCGCGGACCGCGGGAGAGCGCTTCCATTCCGATCATCTCGCCCGTCTGAAGGTCGAAAACCGGTTGGAACACGGGCGAGATGTCGCGGCGCGCGATCGCGTCCTGCAGCATCTCGCCGCCGCGGATCTCGGCGCGCACGGTCTTGCGGGTCACCTGGTCGCGGGCTTCCTGGATGCCCCGGTAGATCAGCCGCTCGAGGCGGTACTTCGTGTCGAAGACGATCCGTCCCGCGCCGACGAAGGAGCGAAAGCGCCCGGAGAGATCCGCGCGTTCGGCGAGGTACCCCCGGATCAGCTGGTCGAGCTCCGCGGCCTTCTGCTCGAGCGCGCCGGGCTCCTCCAGGAGGGCGGTTCCCGGTTCCACCATGAGGATGATCTCGTCGGAACGCACGTATGGAAGGCAGAAGGAGCCGGCAGGGACGATCCCGTCGGTCTGAAACGCCTTCAGCCGCCGGACAAAATCGAGGAGCAGATCGTCGTACGCCTCCCAGCCCCACACTTCCTCGACGCGCCCCTCGGAGCCCGGCCGGAAGATGAGCACCGCGAGCGACCCGCGCGCCTGAAGCTCCTTGGCAAGGTCCTCCGTCAGGGTGGCGATGGTGGCTAGGCCGGTATCGCGGTCGTACAGCCGCGTGCGCTCTTTCTGCCACTTGCCGCGAAGCGCGACGAACTCGCTCTCTCTGCCCTTGTTCATGGGATTAGACCGGGGCGAGAATAACACTCCGCCCGCGGCAGATCGGTTATGCCGCTCCCGACTTGAGCTTCTCGATCGCCTCGTCGGTCCCGAGCACGATCAGGACATCTCCAGACTCCAGACGGTCGCCGGGCCCGGGGACGAAGCGCCGCTCGACGCCCTGGCGCGTCAGCCGTTTTACGGCCAGCACCGACACGCCGAAGGTCTGCCGGAGGCTCGCCTCGCCGACGGTGCGGCCGGCGAGCTGCTGCGGGATTTCCACCTGGATCAGCCGATGCTTTTCGGGCAGGTCGAACGTTCCCATCTGCGAAAGATCGTCCCCGAACCGCACTCGCGCCGTCAGACGATTGCGCTGGAGCACCTCGCGGTCGAATGCGCCCAGAAGGTCCCGCCGGGTTACGACGCCCAGAAACTCCCGGGTGACGGCGTCGCGGACGACCGGCAGCTGGCCGAGATCCCGGAACCACAGTTTCTCGTTCACGCTCGTGAGCGACTCCTGCGGCGTCACGAAGGGAATCTCCGACACGAGATCCTCAGCGATGACGAGACTCGCGAGATCGCGCTCCGGCATCGACTCTTTGATGTCATGCAGGTCGACCACCCCGATCAGCCGGCC
>JBBQDF010000558.1:0-1975 GCA_038319475.1 Thermoanaerobaculia bacterium | reverse complement strand
GGCTCGGAAAGAGGCCCGAGAGCTTCAGGATCCAGACATCGAAATACGCCGCGACCGAGTCGGCGGAAGCGCCCGCGTAAAGGCCGTCGATCACGTGACGCGCCAGCCGGTAGAAAGGCTCCGCCGGCTCCGAGTCGGACACGAAGGTCTGGAGCGACTCCGCAAACGCCGAGAGAAGAAGGCCCCGGTCGAGGTCTTTCGACAGAGGGAAGGAAGATCGGATGACGTCCGCGGAATCGAGCGACACGAGCTCCCGCCCCTCTTTTTCGAAATAAAGGACCCGCGTCTCGGTCATCGGCTCGAGGCCACCGGAAAAAGCGCTTTTCGGCCCGCGAGACCCGCGGGCGACCCCGCGTTTCGTGCCCGAGTCGCGGGTTAAGAAGACCACGATCCGGTCGCGCTCCCGGAGCGGGTACGTTCCGAGGATGAACGCGTCCGAAGCGTGATGGCGCACGCTGCGATTATGATGGAGAGCCGAGACCGCAGATCTCCGAATAAAATAAGGTCGCGAAGCTATATGGACATAGAAAGCGCTGTCAAATCGCGCTCGGATCCGCTCCCGCGGTCAGTCGTGATGCTCGGCTGGGTGTCCCTGCTGACCGACTTCTCCTCCGACATGATCTACCCCCTGCTGCCGGACTTCTTAACCCGCACGCTCGGAGCGGGACCGGCCGTGCTCGGCTTGATCGAAGGCGCCGCGGAAGCCGTGGCATCCATAACGAAAATGGCGTCAGGGTGGTGGGCCGATCGCACCGGCCGTCGCAAGCCGCTCGTCGTCGCGGGATACACGCTCGCCGGCCTCGTCCGTCCTCTCGTGGGCCTCGCGACGAGCTGGATGCAGGTCTTCGCCATCCGTCTGGCGGATCGGATCGGCAAGGGAATCCGGACGGCGCCCCGCGACGCGCTTCTCGCGGACCTGGTGCCCGCGGACAGACGCGGCCGCGCCTTCGGCGTTCAGCGCGCGATGGACAACGCCGGCGCCGTCGTGGGCCCCCTGGTCGCGGCGCTGCTCCTGAAAACGGTCGCGCCCGACGAACGCACTGTTTTTCTCCTCGCGCTCATCCCGGGAGCGTTCGGAGTCGCCCTGCTGATCTGGCGCGTGCGCGAGGCGCCTGCCCGGACGGCGGCAGTCCCCGAGCTCCTCTCGACTTCGCCCCGAGAGCGCCTGCCTCGCGGCTTCAAAGTGGCCACGGCGATCTTCGTTCTCTTCGCGTTTGCCAACTCGACTGACGCCTTCCTCCTTCTGCGGGCCCGCGATTCCGGGGTGGAGTTGTGGCAGATCCCGCTGCTCTGGGCGTTCTTCCACGCGATCAAGGCCGCAGCCGGCGTTCCGGGCGGGATCCTCGCGGACCGCATCGGCCGCGTGACGTGCGTTGCGATCGGCTGGACGGTCTACGCGCTGGCGTACGCGGGTTTTGCCTGGGTGGCCGGACCGCGGACCCTGTGGGCGCTTTTTGCCCTGTACGCTTTCTTCTTCGCCTTAACCGAAGGGGCCGAGCGGGCTCTCATCGCCGATCTCGTCGGAGAGAAGCTGCGCGGCCGCGCCTACGGAATCTTCCATGGCGGCATCGGCGCCGCGGCGCTCCCCTCCTCGATCCTCTTCGGCCTCTGGTGGAAGCTCTTCGGGCCGAGAACGGCGTTCTTGATCGGAGCGGGCCTCGCCGCCATGTCGTGCGTGGCGCTGCTCGTGGCGAGAAGAGGGTTGAGGGTTGAGTGACTGGCAGCATGGGTAACACATTAGACCGGGAGCATGGGTAACACTTTTCGCGGTTTCTCCGTGTCTGGTTCGTCGCTGTTGTTGTCGCTGTGGGCGCTGGGGGGAATCGCGCCGCGTTTTCCGCAACGTCCACAGGCCGCGCCGAGGGTTGGCGATCATGGGAGTCCCTGGTGGAGCTTTCGGGTTCGTTGATCCAATCGCGCCAGCAGCATCGGGCCCAAGAAGAGGGACCAGATGCCGTCGTCGACCTCCTCGAGG
>JBBQDF010000557.1:0-1993 GCA_038319475.1 Thermoanaerobaculia bacterium | reverse complement strand
AGAAGCGAAGCGCGGCCGCGCCCGCGCTTTCCGCCGCGGTCGAAAAGGAGCTGCGGACGCTCGCCATGGAAAAGGCTCGATTCCGAATCTCCCTTTCCGAAGCGGAGACGGTCGTGCCGCGAAGTCGAGGCGCAGAGACGGCGCTCTTTCTGTTCGCCCCGAACCCCGGCGAGGCCGAGAAACCCGTCGAGAAGATCGCTTCGGGCGGCGAGCTCTCCCGGCTCCAGCTCGCGATCCAGTCCGTCGCGGGCCGCGGACGGCGCAGCATCCCGACGATGGTCTTTGACGAGGTCGACGCGGGGATCGGCGGACGGACCGCGGAGGTCGTCGGGAGGAAGCTGCGCGCGCTGGCGGCCCGAAGCCAGGTCCTCTGCGTCACGCACGTGCCGCAGATCGCCGCCCTCGCCGACTTCCATTTCCACGCGGCGAAGAGAGAAGCCGGCGGACGCACGATCGCTTCGCTGGAGGCCCTGACCGGCCGGGCGCGCATCGCCGAGATCGCGCGGATGCTCGCGGGGGAAACGGTTCCGGAAACGGCAATGAAGCACGCGGCCGCGCTTCTGGCCGGCGCTCGGGCATGAGTAGCGCGGTGGACGTGTCGGGGCGGCACTCGCGCTCTCGCCTCTTCCCCGGAATCGGCGAGGCCGGACAGGAACGGATCGAGCGGTCTTCTCTCGCTCTCGTCGGGGCGGGCGCGGTGGGCGCCGCGGCGGCGGAGATGGCCGTGCGCGCGGGGGTCGGACGGCTGACGGTGATCGACCGGGATGTCGTCGAGCTCTCCAACCTCGCGCGGCAGTTCCTGTTCGATGAAAGTGACGCCGCCCGCGTGGCCCCGAAGGCCGAGGCTGCGGCCCGGCGCCTGAAGGCGATCGATTCCGCCGCTGAGGTGCGCGGAGTCGTGGCGGATCTGGACCATTCCAACGCGATAGAGCTTCTGGGCGGCCACGACCTGATTTTCGACGCGTCGGACAACTTCGAAACGAGGCTGCTCCTCTCCGACGCGGCGCGGTCGCTCGGCATCCCGTCCGTTTACGCGGCGTGCGTCGGAGACGAGGGCCTCGTCGCCGTCACGGTGCCCGGCGCCCCGTGCCTTCGCTGCTATCTCGAAGGACTTCCGCCGGCGGGGTCCGGCCCGACCTGCGACACCGCCGGCATCGTCCCTACGCTTCCCTTAACCGTAGCGGGAATCGCGATGACCGAGGCGCTCCGGGCGCTGTCCGGCGCGCCCGTTTCCCGGGGAGTTCTGTCTTTAAACGCGTGGCAGGGCGCCTGGCGTTCGCGCCGCCTCTTCGAGGCCGCCTCGCCTTCCGCCGTCTGTCCGGTGTGCGCCGGGGGCCGGTTTCCCGCGCTCGAAGGCGAGGGGGCTTCGGAGGTCGTCAAACTTTGCGGTCGGAGCGCGGTCCAGGTGGCGCCGGCCGCGCGCGAGCGGCCGGACCTGGCGGCTCTCGAACTTCGGTTGTCGCGGCTCGGGCCCGTTCGGCGCTCGGAACACCTGCTCTCCGCGGACATCGAGAACGTCAGCCTGACCGTGTTCGCCGACGGCCGCTGTGTCGTTCGGGGCACAGGCGATCCGCTTCGTGCGCGGTCTCTGTACGAGCGCTACATCGGACGGTGACTTCCTCCGCTCTCCGCGATCCACTATCCTCCGGCCGCCGCGTGCCGGTCTGGCCCCGTCCGTGATGCTCCGGGTCACGCTCGAGACGCTCCGCACAGCGCCCGAGGGCTTCGCGTTCGTGCGGGAGCTTCTCGGTCGAGGCGGCGTGGCGGCAATCCCTACGGATACGTTCTACGGTTTCGCGGCGGACCCGTTGAGCCCAACGGGTGTCGAACGCGTGTCGCGGTTGAAGCGCCGGACCGGGAAGAAGGCGCTTCCGGTGCTTTTTTCCTCGTCGGAACAGCTGATCGCGCTCGGCGTCGAGGAGGAACCCTGGACCCTCGCCCGTTACTTCGCGATCTGGTCCGCTCCGCTGTCTGTGATTTTCCGGCTGCGGGC
>JBBQDF010000556.1:0-1998 GCA_038319475.1 Thermoanaerobaculia bacterium | reverse complement strand
AGGCGGCGGGACGCGCTCCGGCGCCGTCGCCGCGCGCCGGGACGGTACGCGTCCTCGACCTGCTGAGTCCCTACCGCGAGCGCCTCGGTAAGCGCGTGGATCTCGATTCCATGCGGCGCGCCGGCCTCTCGGTCCTCGCGGACTCGATGCACGGGGCGGCGGGATCCCTGGTTCCGGACATGCTCTCCGGAGGGAAAACGCGCGTCGTCCCGTTTCGCTCCGAGAGAGATCCGCTGTTCGGCGGCGTGCATCCAGAGCCGATCGCGTCGAATCTCGGGGCCGCTTCGGAGAAGGTCCGGAGAGAACGCCTCGACCTCGCTGTCGCGCAGGACGGAGACTCGGACCGGCTCGGCGTGCTCGACGGCCGGGGGCGCTTCGTCTCGCCGCACAAGGTCCTGGCGCTCCTTCTGCTGCACGCCTATCGCCGCCGCGGGTTGACGGGGGGGATCGCGAAGACGTTCTCGACGTCCCTTCTCATCGACCGGGTCGCCGCCTCTCTGGAGGTGCCCCTCACGGAGACGCCCATCGGCTTCAAGTACCTGGCGGACCTGATGAACCGCGGGGAGGCGGATGCCGGGGGCGAGGAGAGCGGCGGATACGCGTTCTCCTTTCACCTCCCGGAGCGTGACGGGGTCTTGAACGCGCTCCTCCTGATCGAGAGCCTCGCGCTGTCCGGCCGGAACCTGGATGGCGCCCTCGAAGATCTCGCGGCGGAGTTCGGTGAGTTTGCATACGGCCGCCTCGACGTCTATCTTCCCGTCGAGATGATCACCGCCTTCCTTCAGATGGTGCGGCGGCAGCCGCCCGCCGAAATCGTCGGCGAACCGGTCACCGGGGTGAGCGACCTCGACGGCGTCAAGTATTCCTTCGGCCGGCGCGGCTGGCTCCTCCACCGGCTGTCGGGCACCGAGCCCATGGTGCGCCTCTACTGCGAGCACGAGGATCAGGGTTCGGTTGACCGGATCCTCGAGGCCGCGCGGGGACGCCTCGAGCGCTTCGCGCGTTCCTGACGTGTCCGGGCGCCTGAGGATCGATTGACGTTCGCGCCGGCGGCCTTCCTGACCGCGCAGTGGCGCGAGCTCGCGATGCTCCACTACGAAATCGATCCTGCCGTGCTAGCGCCGGACTGTCCCGCCGGAACCGAGATCGCCACGTTCGAGGGCCGCAGCTTCGTCAGCCTGATCGGGTTTCTTTTTCGCGCAACGCGCGTGCTCGACGTGCCCGTTCCCTTTCACCAGGAGTTCGAGGAAGTGAACCTTCGTTTTTACGTCCGAAGGCGGGTGGACGGGAAGTGGCGGCGCGGCGTCGTCTTCGTCCGCGAGATCGTCTCGTCGCCGGTCCTCGCCCTCGCCGCGCGGGCGCTGTATGGCGAGCGCTATCTCGCATTGCCGACCCGCCATCGCCTGGAGTCCGGCGAGGAGGAGACCCGCGCCACGTACGGCTGGACCTTCGAAAGCCGCGAAAGTCAACTCTCGGTGACGGTGTCGGGGCCGGCCAGCATCCCGCAGCCCGGCTCGGCGGAGGAGTTCCTCGTCAACCAGCCGTGGGGATACACGAGGCGCGGCCCCTCACGCACGCTCGAGTACCGTGTGGAGCATCCGGAATGGAAGATCCGGAACGCGGTGGCGTCGGCGCTCGATTGCGACGTCGCGCGACTGTACGGGAAAACGTTCGTGGCCGCGCTCGCCGGGAAGCCATCGTTCGCGTTTCTGGCGGACGGCTCCGCGGTGACCGTCTTTACGGGCGCGACAATCGACCTGGCGAGCGGAGAAGGATCGCCGGTACCCTGACGCGCCCTCGTGCGTGCGGAACGCGCTCTGCCGGCACGGCGAAACGGGTCAGGACCGGCGGTCCGCTTCCGCGGTGCGGGCGAGATCGGAAGCGCGGCGACGCGGGCGCGGCGGTTCGGTCATAACCGTGCCGCGCCCCTCGAAACGAATCTTCGGCGCGCTGCCGATGTCCGGCATCATCACTTCTTCGAGGAAGCGGTCTTCGAGC
>JBBQDF010000555.1:0-2022 GCA_038319475.1 Thermoanaerobaculia bacterium | reverse complement strand
CGCCATCAGGGCCTCAGCGGGTCGTGCGGGGATTGGCCACGTTCCGCCATCTCGGGGTCGGGCCGCTGGTCCGGATCCGATCGTCCAACCTTCAGTATCTGGTGTCGAGCATCGATTCCCTTCAACGCAAACCGATGCGGGGCTTCTTCGAAAGCCTCGATACGAGACCTGAAGACTTGATCGCCGCGGCTTACGCCGCAAGGGAAAGTTTGAATGACATGGTACGGATGCGGCGGTACCTGACCGCTGCCGTCGCGTTCGCGCCGGACCTGTACGGATGGAATCGCGTCGAGCTTCTCGGCCGTGACCGGGACGCGAACGGTCTCCGAAAAATCGTCGATCAGCGGGAGCTTTCCATAGAAACGCGGAATCGGGCCCTTGCCCTGCTCGTCGGCCTGGAAACCCTCGACGCGGGCTATCTCGAATCGAAATACAGAGAGCTCATCGAAGCCAATCCGATGAGCACCTCCGCGCTCACAGGCGGGGTATGGGCGCTCGAGACTCGGCGCGAGTTGCCCAGGGCAGACGGCCTGTTCACTCTCTGGTTCGACCTCCGGAAAGATAACCACGACCTCACCTGGGCGCAGGTGACGGCGATGAAGTCGGCGTTCCTCCGCCGGACAAATCGCGTGAACGAAGCCTGGACCGTGATCGAGCCCGTGATCGAAACCTGGAAGCACGATTGCCTCTCGGAGGCGGCGGAAGTGCTCGCAGCGATGGGCCGGCTCGACGATGCCCGCGAAATGGCGGAGCGGGCGCTGAAACGCTATCCCGGCGCCGGAGACGCCCCGGCGCAGGTCTCCGAGATGCTGTGGAGGCAGAAGAAATTCGTGGAGGCAGCGAACGTCCTCCAGACGTCTCGGGCGCAGATCCGGCCGTTCGAATGGGGATCGAGCATCGCGAATCGATTCGTCTGGGGAATGGGGAAGGCGAATGAGGCGGAAATCGAGAGTGCGTACTCGGAGCTCTCGCGGCGGGGATTCGATCCTCTCCGGGTCGCAGAGGTCGCAGAGGCCATCGGGAACAACGGCCATCACGAGCTGGCGGCCGCGCTTCTCTCGAAGATGCCGGTAACTCCCAACTACAGGCTCATGATGGATCTCACGATTTACGAAGAGCTGGTCAGGGCGAGAGGCAAGCGCAATGCGGCCGAATGGTTTCGAGCCCGCGCATCCGCTTCCGGTCCCCTGGCGGTCGAGACCGCTTTCCGAGACAGTCACTTTGACGTTCTCTGGAGTCTTTCGGGCGGCTCGAATCCCGACCTTCTCGCCGTCCTTCGCGCGGCTTCCCTGATCATGGCTCGCAAAGAAAAAGGTGAGAGGTGGACGGAGGTTCGCGCGTATTTTGAGAAATCCTCGAGCTCCGACCCGCTCGTCGTCTACGGTCGCTACTTGACGGGGATCGCTGGTCGAGACGCGATTCTCGGGGTGGGCGCGAATACGGTGAAGAGCTGCTCCGCCGCCTGGATTCTGGGGTTGGACGCCGTGCGTCACAACCGGTACGAAGAGGCTTCGGACTGGTTCCAGGCTGCCGTCGAAGGCTTCGTCCCCGGCGAGGCCGGGGACCTCTACTCTTTTGCGGAAAGCTATCCGTTGAAGATTCTTCAAGACTGGACCAAGGGCGATCGGTTTCTCACGAAACTCGCGCCGGGCACTCCACTCGGAGTCGATCCCGTCGTTGCGCCCGCTCACTGAATCAATCGAATCTCCAGCAGCTGGACCGGAAATCCTGATTCGCGTCAGGCCACCCTGGAGGAGGTCGACAGGCGAATGACTACCAGCCCCGCCGCGGCGCTCGGCAGAAGCGTTTATCGCCCGGCGCCCAACAACGCTTTCAGCCGGTCGATCGGCAGCGCCTCGGCTTTCGCACCCCGATATCCCGTGACGGTCGTGGCGCGCGTCAGGGAGTTGTAGACCGCTTCCTCCACCGACTCCACCGCGGCGAGGAAGAGGGGGCTCATCGCATCGTTTTCGAGCTCGTCGACGCGATGCGGGCGAGTGTCCGACGACGGATCGTGAGGCG
>JBBQDF010000554.1:0-2031 GCA_038319475.1 Thermoanaerobaculia bacterium | reverse complement strand
TCGGCGAGCTCCAGCAGACGCGAGGTCTGACGCAGAGACTTCTCGCGCACCGCAGGCGCCCCCGCCGCGAGAAGCAGACGCGGGCCCTCACGCCCCGCGTACAACGCCGGAATCGCGGGCGTCCCGAGGAGGAAACGGAACGCGTCATCGCGAAGGCGAATCGGTGGGGGCTCGAAATCAAACGGCGCCGGATGCGCCATCCAGCCGGTCAGCGCGGGCGCCAGGCGTGCCCGCACCTCGGGCCGTACGTACAGGAACGCCCCGCCGGGCCCTCCGCAGAGCCACTTCAAGACCCCGCCCACCAGAGCGTCTGCGCCGAGCGCGTCGACGGAAACGGGGAGCGTGCCCGCGGACTGGTACGCGTCGACCACGAGAAGCGCGCCCACGGCCCGGCACTTCTCCGCGATCGGCGTCATGTCGAGAACGAACGCGCTCTTGAACAGCACGTGCGAGATGGCGACGAGAGCCGTCCGGTCGTCGATCGCCGCCGCGATGCGCTCCTCGTCGGCGCTCAGACCGTCCCCCCTCGGAGAGGGCACGGTGACGATCTCCGCGCCGAGACGCGTCGCGAGCGAATCGTAAACATAGCGGATCGACGGAAACTCCCCGTCGATTAAAACGATGCGATTGCGGGGGGCTGCGTATCGCAGAGACGAAAACAGCACGGCGGACGCCGCGGTCACGTTGGGCAGCATCGAAACGGTTCCCGCGGGCGCGCCGAGGAGGGGGGCGATCTCGTCTCCGAGCGTCGCGGAAAGGTCCCACCACCCCTCTCCCCACGCCCGAACCCCGCGCGTGGCCCAGATCTGCGCGTACTCCGCCAGCGCCGCCGCCGCCGCCCGCGGCATGGCGCCGAGCGAATTCGAAATGAGGTACGTCGAGAGACCCAGGATCGGAAACTCGGGGCGGAATCGCAGGAGCGGATCGGTGTCCCTCTGGATCATGGCGGGGCCGGGCCGACGCGTGCGCCGGCCTTGTACACCGCCGCGATCGAACGGACGTTCGTGACGTCCGCGAGCGGATCGGCCGTGAGAACCAGGAAGTCGGCGCGACGGCCCGGCTCCAGAGTGCCGCGGTCGGAGTCGATCACGAGTGACCGCGCGGCGGTTCGAGTGGCGGCCTGCAGCGCGTCGGCGGGCGAGAGGCCCGCGCGGACGTAGAGGTCCATCTCGATCGAGACTCCGACCCCGGGAAAGGCCCACATGTCGGTTCCGAGGGCGACCGGGACTCCGGCCCGATGGAGCGCGAGCAGGTTCGCGCGGAGCGCCGGAAGGTGCCGCCGCACGTTGTCGAAGTTCGGATACCGGCCGCGATACCCGTCTCCGTAGCCCGAAGATCGGTAGCGCGCCACCGTCGCGGCAGGCAGGCCGCCCGCGCCGCCCACACGGGGATCGGCGAGCACAGCCTCGACGAACGCCCTCGTGTCCGCGAGGAATTCGAAGATGTCCATCGTCGGCACATAGAAGACGGGCCGCGCCTTCATCGCGGCGATCGTCGCGGCGTCGAGCGGATCGAGGACTCCATGTGCGAGCGCCGTCGCTCCCTCGAGGACCGCCCGGCGCGCGTCGGCGAGTCCGGGCGCGTGGACGATCGCGCGCAGCCCCTGGCGGCGCGCCTCACCGATCAGCGCGGCGGAAACTTCCGGAGCCATTTTCTTGAAGTCCGGCAGCGGCGCCCGGCACCACGCCATGTCGTCCAGCATGAGCTTGACTTCCCGGGAGCCGAGCGCCTTCGCCGCGCGCACGGCCTCGCGCGCCTGCCGGGACGTTTCCGGGAAACGATTCAGCCGCGAGTCCGGGGGCTGCCCCTGCGCCCACCACCCGCCGGGGACTGTGAAGATGGGCGCGGCGGGGATGACCTCCGGGATGTCACGCCGGGTCCGGGACGCCTTCGCGAGCTCGCCGGCCGCCGCGGTGTCCTCCGCCATCAGCCGCACCGAGGTCACGCCCCACCGGAGCATCGCCTGAAGGTCCGCGTCCGAGTCGGCGTGGACGTGAGCGTCGATCAGTCCCGGGACGATCCACTTTCCGG
>JBBQDF010000553.1:0-2044 GCA_038319475.1 Thermoanaerobaculia bacterium | reverse complement strand
CGTGGTCACGGCAGCGGATCCGCGGGCGAAGACGGAGCAACTGGTCATCCCTGCGGCGGGTGCTTTTGGAACGGGCGAGCACGCCACGACCGCGATGTGCCTGCGCCTGCTCGAGGAAACGTCGCGGCGGTTTCCCGCCGGTTGGAGTCTGCTCGATGCCGGCACCGGCACCGGGATTCTCGCGCTCGCCGGGCGGCGTTTCGGCGCGCGGGAAGTGTTCGGGATCGACAACGACCCGCGCGCCATCGCGCACGCGCGGGCGAACGGGCGCCTGAACCAAATCCGAGGCACTAAATTCGTGAGCGGGGACTTCCTTCGTTGGAAACCGGCGCAGTGTTACGACGTGATCACGGCGAATCTTTTCAGCGACCTGCTCATTTCCGCGCTCCCCCTTTTCCGGCGCGCCCTGTCACGCGACGGCACGCTCATTCTCTCCGGCATCCTCCGCGCGCAGGCGCCGGAAGTGATCTGCGCGCTGCGCCGCTCCGGGTTCGACCTCGAAACCCAGCGCCGCCGCGGGAAGTGGGTCGCGCTCCGCGCTGGCGCCGCCTCCCTTGTAGACGCCTCTCTCTGAGAGGCGCGGGTATCGGCGTCGTCAGAATAGATTCATTCACACGCGGACCCGCGCTTCGCAGAGCGAAGCGTCTACAGTGCCCGCATCGTGCGAAGTCCATGCGCCCCGCAAACGCGGCGGTGCCTGGGCAAGCGCAGTGTTTGCGGCCGGCACGGCCGCCGCTACACCCTCGGCCGATCCTTTCCCGCGGAAAACACGCCTAACCGAAAACGCAGTTGAAGCTTCCCCAGCGGGCGGCTACCGTCCCGTCGTCCGAGCGACTTCGAATGCCTCCCCCCGGCGGCCGAACTCCCCAGCCGCTCCGCCGCCATTATGCAGATTGAAGAACTTTCGTACGTCATCGTCACGCCCTATTCGATGCGCAAATCGCGTACCGGTGGAATCATCTCGCGCCTCATTTCCCGCACCGGTCTCGACCTGATTCGCGGCCGCATGTTCGCTCCGGGCAGCGAACTCGTCCGGCGCTACGCCGAGACGATCGTGACCGAAACCGAGCCGCGGCATCGCGCCATTCAGGAGTTGATCCGGGATTACGTGCTCCAAAATTTCACCGGTAAAGTCAACGGGCAGCGCGCCCGGGTGATGCTGCTCGTCTTCCGCGGCGAAGACGCGATCCGAAAAATCCAGGACGCGGTCGGCCACATCGTACACGAGCGCACGAGTGGCGAGACGATCCGCGACACCTACGGCGACTACATCACAGAAGCTTCCGGTAAGGCGACCTACTTCGAGCCCGGCGTCCTCGCGGGTTTCGACGCCGCGGCGATCGAGCGCGACCTGAAACTCTGGGCGGAATATTCCGACAGCGACGGCGGCATCCTCGAGGACGCGATCGAGTTTCCGCCTAACGAGAAGGTGGAGAAGACACTCGTTCTGATCAAGCCGGACAACTTTAAGTTCCCGAACGCGCGGCCCGGCGGCGTGATCGAGGTTTTTTCGCGAAGCGGGCTTTCCATCATCGGGTTCAAAGTCCACCGCATGAGCGTAGGGCAGGCCGAGAAGTTTTACGGCCCAGTTCTCGATGTCCTCCAGGACAAGCTCGGACCAGAAAAGGGTCGCGGCGCCTGGGAAGACGTCGTCGAATTCATGTCGGGCGGGCGCCCGAGCGCGATCGCCGAAGATCAACGCGGCGAGCCCGGCTCGGAGAAGATCATCGCGCTCGTTTACCAGGGCGTGAACGCGGTCAGCAAGATCCGCGAAGTCCTCGGGCCGACCGATCCGAGTAAGGCGCCGCCGGGTTCGATCCGCAAGGAATTTGGCCAGAACATCATGGTCAACGCCGCGCACGCGAGCGACTCCGCCGAGAACGCCGCTCGCGAGATGGAGATTGTGCAGGTGCGCGAGAACAACCTGAAACCTCTGATTGAAAACTTTTACGCGCGCTCCTAGCTTGCGCTCCCCTTTTTAGAAAACACTTTGAATACCCTGGCCATGGAAATCTCGACGCGCGCATCTCAACTCACCCCGTCT
>JBBQDF010000552.1:0-2052 GCA_038319475.1 Thermoanaerobaculia bacterium | reverse complement strand
GAGCTTCCACGCGTCGTCCTTGCGCCGAGACGAGCGAAACAGGACGAGGCTCGTCCCCCCGGCCAGCGAAACTCCGGACGATCCCGCTTCCGGCGCGGGGATGGGCGCCGTGCCCCAGGCGTCGCGCAGTTCGGGAGGCATCTTCCGGCGAAACTCCCCGATGTTCCATGGCCCCGTGATCCACATGGCGAAGGTGCCGCGTGAGAACTCCTGTTACACGTTCCCGATCTCCGACCAGGCGAGAATGGGCGCCAGGGAATCGCGGAAAAGCGAGACGTAAAACTCCGCCGCGGCGAGGAAGGGCGGATCCGAAAACGCGCCCCTCCCGCCCTGCTCCTTCAGCAGCGGCGACCCGCGTTCCATCCCCAAGATGACGGGCTGCGCCCATTCATCGGTCGGAAGAAGAAGTCCGTATCGCGTTTTTCCGCTCGCCGCGCGCACGCGCTCCATCGCGCGCCGCCAGTCGGCCCAGGTCGCCGGGGGCGTCGCGTCTCCCACGGCTGCGAGAAGATCGCGCCGGTAAAAGATGACCCGCGTGTCGACGTACCAGGGAATGCCCCAGAGCTTCCGGCCGAGCACGTTCGTCTGCCACACGCCCGGGAAATCGTCCTCGCCGCTCAGGTGAACCGATCCCCCGGTCCTCGCGTCGAGTTCCTCGAGCGCGCCGATCGCCTCGAACTCCGGCACCCAGGTATTTCCAATCGGCGCGAGATCGGGCATCGCGTCGCCGACGAAAGCCGTCAGGAGTTTTTCGTGGGCCGCCGTCCACGGGATCTGCTGCACTTCGACGCGGATCCCGGGATTGCGGCGCGTGAACTCCGGCAGGAGCTGGGTGACCACCTCCCCTTCGCGGCCGAAGGCCCACATCCGCAGCGGCTCGCGCGGCCCTCCCGCTCGCTCGCGACAGCCGGCCGAGGCGAGTAGGAGCGCGGCGAGCGGGAGCGCCGCCGTCAGCGCGAAGCGGCGTCCAGCCATCCGCCCGTGAATCCCGCTCGTTTGAGACCGGTCAGGAAGTACGAATTGCGCCGCAACGTTTTCCACACGAGCTCCGAGCGCGCGTTCTCGACCATCGCCAGGATCGGTCCCTGGTCGATGCCGAGGTAGTCCGTGTCGAACCAGCCGGAGCCCGGCACGACGCGGCCGTGGTGGACCGGGATCTCCAGACGGAAGGTGGGATTGAACGCATCGAAAAACCCGTAGCGCGAGAAGAGAGACTCGCCGCGCGCCTTCATCGCGAGAATGGCCGGCAGCACGATCTCGGGCGCGAAGGGCAGCGAACTCGCGGCCGCCGTCGGAGCGATCGTGCCGTCGTCCCGCACTTCCTTCGCCGAAGCGCCTCGCGCCGCGTACGTGTAGAAGTGCCGCCGCCGGCCGTCGACATCGTAGTCGCCGTCAACCGGGCCGTCGCACGCCGATAGACCCCAGACGTCGGGCCCGTAGTCGCGCCAGCCCTGCGGATTTTCAACGGCGTACTGCCGGTGCGCGTAGGTCGCCCGGCGGGAGTTTTCGAAGTAGTCGATCCCCTTTCCCCGCATGTAGCGGTCCTGGATCCCCCGGAAGTCGATCCAGACGTGAGAGTACTGGTGACCAAAGAGGGGCGCGAACGCGACGTACTCCTGGCCGGCGAACTTCTTCCACTCGTAGGTGCGCGTGTATTCTTCCCACGCGGAGGGCGCGATCGCGTGCGTCGGAGAGCCGAGCGCGAGCACGTAGAGGAACATCGCCTCGTTGTAGCCCCTCCAATCCCAGTGGCTCATGCCGCTCTCCGGCGTCCAGCCCATCGAAACGAGCGGCGGCTTCAACTGCGCCCAGTTCCAGTCGGCGGCGCGATAGAGACGGTCCGCGAGCGACCGGATCTCCGCCTCCCCCGCGTCGTCCCGGTCGAACCACGACTGGCAGACGAGGGCGCCGGCGAGAAGGATCGTCGTGTCGATCGTCGAGAGCTCCACCTCCTTGAAGCGCGCGCCGCTTTCCATGTCGAGGAAGTGGTAGAAGAAACCGTGCTGCCCCGCGGCGCCCCCCGCGGGAGCCGCGAAGAAGCGCAGGGTCGCG
>JBBQDF010000551.1:0-2055 GCA_038319475.1 Thermoanaerobaculia bacterium | reverse complement strand
GGGCTCTCGTCGACAGCGAGCCGGTAGGCGAGCTCCATCAGTGCGGTCGGGGCGCCCGTCTCGGGGGAATGGATCGTCCCGGTGATGTAGTAGACGGGGGTAGAGGCGGCGACCAGCGTCTCCGCCTCGGCGTCGTTCATTCTGATGACGCGGGGGTCGGCGAGCCTCGACAGGCGCGACCGGTTCTGGTCCATTTCCGCGAGGAGCCTCTCGGACGCGACCGTCACCGCGATCATTTCGCGGCCTTCCTCGGATCGCCCGATCGACCGGACCTTCACGCGCGGGCTCGCTTTCTCGAGCATCCGGAAGTAGCGGTAAATCTCCTCTGAGTACGGCAGCTTCCCGGGCGCGCCCGCCACGTCCCCGAGCACGGACTTCGGCGTGGGGACCGAAACAGAGGCGGGGAGGTAGTCGACCAGGGGCGAGAGAAAGAATTTCTCGGTCGTGTACTCGCCGATCTTCTTCGTGTACTCCTCGTCCACGGCCTGCGCCGGATTGCGTCCGGGCGCGCTGTCGAGGCCGGACAGGGGAGTGGAGAGAAGGCAGGCCGCGCCGAACAGCACCGCGAAGACAGGACGGATTCTCAAGAAAGACGCTCCTTTGTCGTGCCGCGATCGGATCCGGCGGGGATTCTCTCAAACACCAAACGCGCCGCCCTCAGGGGAAAATGCCGCGAATTCGCGTCGCCTCTTCGACGCGCGCGATGGCCAGGACCAGCGCCCCCGTGCGGAGGTCCGTGTCGTGCTCGCGAGCGGCCGACTCCACGTCCGCGTAGGCGCCTCGAATCGTTTTCTGCAGGTGCGTGCGGACCATCTCCGCGTCCCAGAAGAATGAGTAGAGGTTCTGGACCCACTCGAAGTAGGAGACGGTCACGCCCCCCGCATTCGCCAGGATGTCCGGGATCACGACGATCCCCTTGCCTCGAAGGATGTCGTCCGCGTCGGGCGTCGTCGGCCCGTTCGCGGCTTCCGCGACGATCCGCGCCTTGACCCTGCCCGCGTTCCGGCGCGTGATGACACCCTCGAGCGCGGCCGGCACCAGCACGTCGACGGGAAGCTCCAGCAGCTCCTCGTTCGTGATCCGGTCGCCCCGGCCGGCGGACACGCTTCCCTTCCGCGCCTTGGCCTCGGCCACGGCTTCGAGCGCAATTCCCTTCTCGTTGTAGAGAGCGCCTCCGGAGTCGGAGACGGCCACCACGCGCGCGCCGGCCTCCGCGAGGAACTTCGCGACGAAGGACCCCGCGTTGCCGAATCCCTGCACGGCGGCCGTCGCGCCCTTCAGATTCAGGCCCTGCCGCCGGGCCGCCTCTTCGATCGCGACGAAGCAGCCCTCCGCGGTGGCCTCGTTGCGGCCGACCGACCCGCCGAGCGAGAGCGGCTTCCCCGTGACCACCCCGAGACTCGAGTGTCCCGAGGTCATCGCGAAGGTGTCCATCATCCACGCCATCGTCTGCGAGTTGGTGTAGACGTCCGGCGCCGGGATGTCGCGGTCGGGTCCCAGGAGGATCGCGATTTCCGACGTGAACCGCCTCGTGAGCCGCTCGTTCTCGCCCGCCGAAAGCGCCTTCGGGTCGACGGTGACGCCGCCCTTCGCGCCGCCGAACGGGATGTTGACCACGGCGCACTTCCAGGTCATCCACATCGCGAGCGCCTTCACTTCGTCGATCGTGACGCCCGGGTGGTAGCGGATTCCGCCCTTGGACGGGCCGCGGGCGATCGAGTGCTGCACGCGGTGCCCCGGGAAAACCCGGATAGAGCCGTCGTCCATCTTGACGGGGATGGAGACCGTGAGCTGGCGCTTGGGATTGCGCAAGACGTCCCGCATCCCGGGGTCGAGCTTGAGGACGTCCGCCGCGCGCCCGAACTGTCTCAACGCGAATTCGTACGGGTTCAAGTTCTCCGCGGTACCGACCGGCTTCGGATTCGCCGCCATGGGGCCTCCTTTTCTCGTGCGGGGCGAGGCGGACCTCCCCCGATGTAGAACGACAGGGTTTCGAGATTGATCTTCAGATCCACGTTCTTGACGTGAACGTCGGCCGGGGGAGCGAGCCGGGCC
>JBBQDF010000550.1:0-2063 GCA_038319475.1 Thermoanaerobaculia bacterium | reverse complement strand
GCCTCTCGCGGCGGGAGCCGCAGGGAACGGAGGGACGAGGCCAGCGGTCGAGCCGACAGGCGAGCCGTTGGCCGGTGCCTTCGCCGCGCACGGCGAAGGCACGTCCCGGAGTGAACGAAGGCGACGGTTATGCGCGACTGTCCCAGAGCACGTCGGGCGACCCTCTCCTCGCGTTTTCGGCGCGCGCGAGAACGAAAAGCGCGTCGGAGAGGCGGTTCAAATACCGGACGGTCTCGGGACCGACTGGCTCGATCCGCGAGAGCGCGACGACCAGCCGTTCCGCCCGGCGGCAGACGGTGCGGGCCACGTGAAGCTGCGCGGCCCCGGGCGAACCTCCGGGCAGGACGAAATTGTCGAGCGGCGGAAGATCTTCGGAGAGACGGTCCATCAGAGCCTCGAGCGATGCCACGTGCCGTCCCTCGATCCGGGGGACCGGACGCTTCTCCTTCTCCTCCTCCCGCACGCAGAGATCCGCGCCGAGATGGAAGAGCTCATTCTGAACGGGCGCCAGGGCGGACGCGACGACGCGGTCGAGGCCGCAGGCGAGCGCCACGCCGATCGCGCTGTTGAGCTCGTCCACCGTTCCGTACGCCTCGATGCGCAGGGAATCCTTTGGCACCCGGCCGCCGTCGCCGAGGCTCGTCGTCCCGTCATCTCCGGTGCGCGTGTAGACGCGCGTGATTCTGGGCATTTTCTGTCCCGTCTGCCGCGGAGACCGCGGCAACACCTAGAAGCGCACCTCGAAACCTCCCGACCAGCGCCGCCCCGGCGCCGGATATCCGTCGATCTCCGCGTAAGACCTGTCGGCGAGATTCTCCATCCGCACGTAGGGCGTGAATAGACCCGCCCGGTAGCGCGCGAAGAAGTCGATCCGGACGTAGCCGGGGTCCCGAACCCGTCCCCGGGTGACCGCGTCAAAGTCCGCCCGGGGACCGATGAACACCGCGCGCGGCGAGAGGTCGAGCCCCGGGATCGGTTCCACGGTGATGCCGGCCGACGCCGAGTTGCGCGCGCGCCGGATCAGGAAAAGCCCGGTCTCCCGATCGCGGGCGTCGAGGTACCGATAGTTCACGTCCGCCGCAAGCCCCGCGGCCAGAGGCTGGCGGAACGCGACCTCCATCCCGCGGGTGCGCGCCCGCCCGACGTTGAAGTTTTGAAACCGCGAGAAGTCGTAGACGATGAGGTGACGGAAGTCGTTCCAGAAAAGTGAGAGCTCGAGGCGGCCCGAACCGGCCGCCCTCTCGACGCCGGCATCGAAAGAAGTCGAGCGCTCCGGATCCAGAGCGGCGTTGCCGGAGAAGGGATAGTAAAGCTCGCCGACGGTCGGAGCCCGGAAGCCCGTTCCGCCGGAGGCGCGCAGCTTCCAGTCGCCGAGGCGCCACGCGATCGTCGCGCGCGGGCTCAACGCGCCGCCGTATCGCGAGTGGCGGTCGTAGCGGACTCCCGCCGTCACCACGGCGGTGCCGAGACGCAGCGAGTCTTCCGCGCCCACGTGCCAGAGCGTCGCGCGAGCGGCGTCCAGGTTCGATCCGAAGTTCGACGCGTCGTCGACCGTCCAGCGCTCCCATCCCCCAAACCCGGTCACTGTGTGTCCGCCCGAAACGAAGCTGTCGGAGACGCGGCCCTGGATCGTCCGCGCGTTCGTGTCGGAGTGAAACCCCGGCGTATCGAAGGACGGGCGCGAGGCGGCCCATCCGAGCACGACGGCGGCCGTGTGGCCCTCCGCCGGATGGAAGGTCGCCGGAAGCGACAGACGCTCTTCGCGCGGACGGTAGCGGTCGTGGAGCGATTCCGCGCCGACCGCGCCCGGAAGTCCGAGCTCCCCGTCCGAAACCGCCCCTTCCACCGCGACGTGGAAGTCGTCCGCGAAACGGCCCTCCAGCCGCACGGAGCCCGACCGCTCCCGCCAGTCGTCGTTGGCCCGATCGCCGTCCGAGCGATGATCGCGAACGCTCGCGGCGACGCCAAACGCGCCCGCTCCCGCCGTCACGAACGCAGTCTCCTCGCGCTGCCGCGCATTGCCGGCTTCGGCTGCGACTCGGCCCGAGAGCTTGCCGCCCGCC
>JBBQDF010000549.1:0-2078 GCA_038319475.1 Thermoanaerobaculia bacterium | reverse complement strand
TCTTGATGTCCTCACCCGCTCCCTCGATCGAGGGGGCGAGCTCCCGCACGTCGACTAGCTCTGTGATGACTCCCTTCATCGCCTCGAGTTGCCGGACCGCGAGCCCGGCCACGTGCTCGCTCGCCCGGCCCTGGCGCGGTGTTCCCAGGATGACGGGGATCCGGAGTGGCTTCCCGGCAGGTTCCGTCGAGCTCATCTCTCTCCTTTTACAACGAAGCGGGCGTCGGGGACGGCGAACCTGGAGGAGCATCTCCCTGTCTCGAGCCTCTCGCGGCCCGCAGTGAACCACGAAACGCGCGTCCCCGCCGCTTGCTCACGGCGCCGCGGGAGGCCATGTCCACGATTCCGGCTCGCCCGCGAGGACCTCGAGATCGAGTCGCAGCAGCTCCGCCAGGGACCAGGCCTGAAACGGACAGCCGCGCGGAAGATGCGGCGCGTCCCCGTCGGCGATCTCCGAAACGTGGCCGAGCCCGGCGAAAGACAGATGCGTCTCGAACGGGACCACGAATCGGTCCCGCGCCTCCTGCCGGGCGGCGCCGCCGCCGCCCCGCACGTGCACCCACGCCTGCACGAACGGACCGACGAGCCACGGCCAGACGGTCCCCTGGTGGTAAGCGGCATCGCGGGCGGCGACGCCTCCCACGTACCGGCCCGTGTAGCCGGGCTCTTCCGCGGCGAGCGACCTCAGGCCGAGGGGAGTCCAGAGCCGTTCTTCGACCGCATCGACGACCCGCCTCGCGCGATCCTGAGAAAGAAGCGCGACCGGCAGTCCTCCCGCCGCGAAGATCTGATTGGGTCGGAACGACGGATCCGCGGTCCCGGCGACGTGGTCGCAATCGACGACGTCGTGGAGAGAGCCCGTTTCCTCTCTCCAGAAGCGCGAGGAAAACGCCTCGGTGGCCCTGCCGGCGAGGTCCTTCCACCGCGGACTGCGCGCGCCGGCCAGCGAGAGCGCGTTGACCCACAGCGCCTGGACCTCGACGGGCTTTCCGGCTCGCCGCGTGACCACGCGATCCTCGACTTTCGCGTCCATCCAGGTGAGCGCAACTCCCGGCGCTCCCGCCGCAAGAAGCCCGTCCGCGTCCGCGCGGATCCCGTATCGCGTCCCCCGGGCGTAACCATCGAGAATGCGTTCGGTCGCTTCGAAGAGGGCGTCGCGGTCCGCGGCGGGCACGCGGCGGCCCAGCCGGCGCGCCGCGGCGAGACACTCGTGCACCGCGATGACATACCAGAGAGACGCGTCGACCGCGTTGTACTCGGGCCGCTCGCCGCGGTCAGTGAACCGATTCGGGATCATCCCCTCGGAGACCGAGCTCGCCCATTCGACGAGAATGGCGCGCGCCTCGGCGATCCGGCGGGTCGCGAGGCACAGCCCGCGGATGGAGATGAACGTGTCGCGGCCCCAGTCCAGAAACCACGGATAGCCGGCGATGATCGTTTTCCCCGCTCCGCGCCGGACGATGTAGTCGTCGCCGGCTCGTTCGAACGGGGAGGGAAACGCCCGCCGGCGCCTGCTCTCGGCCGTGGAGAGTGCGGCCGCGCGCGAGAGCGGGTCTGCCTTCGCGGCCGTGCCCGGGGACGGCTCCGCCTCGAGGATCAGCGCCGCATCGGCGCGGGAGAGGTCGAAGCGGTAAACGCCGGGCGACGCGAGGTCCTCGAAGCAGTCGAGCCCCCGCGACCGCTCCTCCGTGTACAGAAAATCCCGGTACCAGACGGGCTCGTGCACGTACTCGCCGTTGGAGTGGATCGAGATCGCCGGCACTCCCGCATAGGGGCGCCACCGGCGCAGCTGGCCGGACGATTCGGGGTCGAATCGGAACGCGGGATTTTCCCGGTGCAGCGCGTCGAGATCCCGGCCGGACAGAAGCGGCCGCACGTCGAGCGTCACGCGATCTTTTGCGCCAGGCGCGCGCCAGAGGAGCACGGCCGCGCCCGTGCGGCGCGAGACGAAGAACTCCTGTTCGATGCGTGTGCCGTCTTCCAGGAGAAATGTCCAGCGCGGCCACGGGTCCGTTTCGAAGCTGTCGATACGACGGCTCCCGCCCGGGCCTTCCACCTCGCCGCGATAGACCTGCTCC
>JBBQDF010000548.1:0-2091 GCA_038319475.1 Thermoanaerobaculia bacterium | reverse complement strand
GGGAGGTGGGGGACCGCATGCTGCGCGGGGGGGGGGGGGCGGCATGGTAACCGTCGCCGCCGCTCTCTCCGGGACGTCCCTCCGCCCGGGGGCTAAGGCACCGGCGAGCGGCTCGCCTGAAGGCTCGACCGCTCGCCTCGTCCCTGCGTTGCCTCCGGCTCCCGCACCGAGAGGCTCCTCCTTCCCTTCGGTCAGGAGACTCCTCCCGGTGCGAGCTTGGCCAGCATTTGCGGCGTTAACGCAGCACGCTGCGTCTAGTCGGTAGAGAGAATCCGGCGAGGCGTTCGTGTGCTATTCTGACTGCATCCTGTTTACTTTGTGGAGGTTCGGTTTGCGGTCCGCCCGATCTGCGTCCCTTCTTCCCCTCCTGCTCCTGGCATGCGTGGCGGCGTCCGCGTGCTCGAAGAGCGCGGCGCGGATCGAGGTCTCGCCGAAGAAGGTAAAGATCTATGGTCTCGACCATCCCCAGAGGCTGACCGCGCGGATCCTCGATAAGAAGGGAGATCCGCTCGAGATCGGGACCGCGAACTGGGAGAGTTCCCGCCCCGCGGTGGCCGCGGTGGACATCGGCGGGCTCGTGACTCCCAAAGGGGAAGGGAAAGCAACGATCACGGCGCGGTACGAGAAGGTTTCGACCGACGTTCCCGTCGAAGTGATCGACGTGAAGGCGGTCGAAGTCTCGCCCCCGGCGGTGCACGTCGTCGGACCGGCGGGCACGTCGATCCCCCTGCAGGTCGTGGTCCGTAACTCGAAGGACAAACAGGTTGCGATCACCCCCGTGTGGACCTCCAGCGCGCCGGCGATCGCGACGGTCTCCTCCGCCGGCGTCGTGAGCTCGGCGGGCAACGGGGTCGCGCTGATCGTCGCCAAGATCGGTGACCTCCAGGCGGCGTCCGAGGCCACGGTACAGGTCCGCGAGATCGCGAGGCTCGAGATCAAGCCGATGACCGCTCTGGTGCGGGTGGGCGATTCCCAGCAGTTCCAGGTGATCGCTTACGGCACGGACGGCAATTCCATCGAGGGGGCCTCCGCCGTTTTTCAGAGCACGAACGGCTCGGTCGCGACGGTGAACGCCACCGGAAACGCGGCGGGCATCTCGGTCGGGGCCTCGACGATCCGGGCGGTCCTCGCCGGTGCGACGGCCGAAGCCACGCTGATCGTCAACTAGCGCGCGGACGCGCGGCACGGCGCTCGCAACATCTTCCGCCCATGAGGGACGCCGTGTTTCTCGTCCGCGGACTCCACCCTGCGGGCCGCCGGACCACCGGGTGATCCGCCCTCCCGCCTTCGCCGGAACGTTCTACGAAAGCCGGCCCGAAAAGCTCCGCCGGCACGTCGAGACGCTTCTGCCGCCCGGCGTCCAAGACGCGCCCGCTTTCGGGGCGATCGTCCCGCACGCGGGCTACGTTTACTCGGGACCCGTCGCGGGAGCGGTCTACGCCCGCCTTCAGATCCCGGCCACGGTCGTCATCCTCTGCCCCAATCACACGGGCCGCGGCACGCGCGCCTCACTCGATCCTGGCGAAGCATGGCGCACGCCGCTGGGGGATGTCTCAACCGATCGGCCGCTCGCCGCGCGACTGGCGGAACTCGCGCCTTCGCTCGTGGAAGATTCCGCCGCCCACGCGGGCGAGCACTCTCTCGAAGTCCAGCTCCCCTTCCTCCAGGTGCGGCGTCCCGACGTCCGGATCGTCGCCGTGTGTCTGGGATCGCCCGACCTCGACCTCTGCCGGGAAGTCGGGCAAGCCTTCGCGCGAGTGCGGGAGGAACAGGCGGAACCGCCCCTTCTGCTCGCTTCCTCCGACATGAACCATTACGAGTCGAGGACGATCGGAGCCCGCAAGGACGCGCTCGCTCTGGCACGGGTCGAAGCGATCGATCCCGAAGGGCTGTTCGCGACCGTTTTCTCCGAGTCCATCTCTATGTGCGGCTTTCTTCCCGCCACGGCCCTCCTCTTCGCGGCTCGCGCGGCCGGTGTGAGGTCCGCCAGGGTGGTCTCCCGCCGCGACAGCGGAGACGAAACCGGCGACGACTCCACGGTGGTTGGTTATGCGGGGGTAATCGTCGCCTCCGCTCACTCCGGGACGTGAC
>JBBQDF010000547.1:0-2116 GCA_038319475.1 Thermoanaerobaculia bacterium | reverse complement strand
CAGCTGGCGCGCCAGCCCGCGCGCGTCTTCCCCGGCGCCTTCGACCTCGATCCAGACACCCTCGGCGTCGTTGCGCACGAAGCCGTCGAGACCCCGCGCCCGCGCGATCCTGTAGACGTAGGGCCGGAACCCGACGCCCTGCACGACGCCGCGGACCCGGATCCCGAGGCGGATCCGCGCGTCAGGTCTCGCCGCGGTGGCCATCAGTTTTCCTGAAGCGTTTCCGCGAAGCCGGCGATCGCCTTGACGACCGCGGAATCGGGGCTCGCGTCGAGAACGGCGCGGCCGCTTCGCTCGGCGGCGAGCACGGCGTCATCGAACGGCACCCACCCCGCGATCGAAATCCCGCGGGCCTCGCAGAATTCGCGCACGGCGCCCTCGTCCTCGGGCGTCCGGGCCTTGTTGGCGATGGCCTCGATTCGGGGGATCCCGAGCTCGCGCCCGAGCTCGACTGCGCGCGCCCCTGTCTCGAGCGCCCGGAAGTAGGGCTCCATGACGACTAGAAGCGTGTCGACGTGGCGCGGCGTGCCCCGACTGAAGTTTTCGAGCCCGGCCTCCATGTCGGCGACGACGGGACCGGTCGAGGTGCCGACGAGCTGGGCGAGCAGGCTACGCACGGTAGCGTGGTTGCGGCACATTCAACCGGTGCCGGCGTGCCCGACGCGGCCGAGAATGAGGAGACGGACACCGTCCGGGGCCTCGACCCCGTAGCGCCTGGCGATCTCCTCGGGAGACGACACCAGCATCAGCTTCTCTTCGCCGTCGACGTCTTTCCGGCGCTCCATCACGCTGCGGGGCACCGTCGGCAGGCTCATGGCGTCGGATTGGGGCAGTCCCAGAGCGACCGCGAGGTTGGGGTTGGAGTCGCCGTCCACGGCGAGAGCGTTGCCTTCGCGTCTTCCGAGAAGTCTCGTCAGGGTCGCGGCGATCGTCGTTTTCCCGACGCCGCCCTTCCCGCCGATGGCGATTCTCATGGTTTCCTCCGGTCGTCTTCCGGGTCGGGGCTCGGCTCGTGGTCGTGGTCTTGCTGGCAGGAGAATCCGCATTCGCCGTGTCCCTCCGCGAGCATCTCCCGAAAGTCGTCGACGAATCGCCGGCGCGCCTCGGGAAGACCCGATTCCGTCAGAGCGTATCTCTCTCCCTCGCGCGGCTCGACCGCGCCCAGCCCCTGGAGCGTTTGCAGCGTAGCTGCGATTTCAACCTCCGGGTAAACGAGGAACGCGGCCAGGTCGCGCGCGGACAGCTGCTCTCCAAATCCCTGCCCCCGCATCCAGAAGAGGAGCTCCAAGACCTCGTCTCTCCGCGCGATCTCGCGGACCGCCGCTCCGTCGGGAGGAGGCGCGCTCGCGCTCACAGGGCCACCATCACGGCAGTGTCGTCGATGCGGACCGGGACGACTTCGAGGGCGAGCTCCGGCCGGTCCACGCAACGGCCGTCGGAGAGGGCGAACCGGTGCCCGTGGCAGGCGCACGTGATCGTGCGGCCGTCGAGACGCCAACCCTCCAGCGCTTGTCCGCCGGACGGGCACCGGTCCCGGAAGGCATGGACCTCGCCCTCGACTTCGCAGGCGAGTACGGCGTCGTCGAACATCTCGATCTTGCGAAGCTCTCCGCCCTCGAGCTCGAAGCGGTGGACCAGAGGCAGCCAGCTGCGCCTCTTCTCCGCGTAGGCCATGTTGAGGGTGGACGTCACGACGACGGCGTGCCCGGGAAGGTCCTCGCGAAGGGAATCCCGGATCTGGGAGGTGAGCGACTCGAGCGAGACCTCCGCGCCCATTGGGCGAATGAGGTGGATGCTGACGGAGTCAGAGGACACTTCCATCAGCTTGGCCGCCGTCTTGTCTTTTTCGAGTACGGGCCGGAGCCGCTCGAGCGCCGCCTCGACCTGCCTGGCGACGTCGGCCTCGATGAGCCCGTAGCCTTCCAGAATCCCCTCGACGACCGGGTCCTGCCGGAGGCGCTGGATGAGGCTCGGGTCCGTGGCGCCGGCGATCTCGAGCGTCCGGGCAAAGGCCTCGCGGTGCAGCTCGAGGACGGCGCCGAGCGCCTCGACGATCCGGTTGCGGCCGTCGTCGAACGAATACATCTCGAGCACCCGGAGGAGCTCGTCGAGCTTG
>JBBQDF010000546.1:0-2119 GCA_038319475.1 Thermoanaerobaculia bacterium | reverse complement strand
TCGCCACCCGCGATGTGATCGCGCCGCGGGACCTGATCGTCCCGGATGCCGCGGCGACCGAGCACCGCCGGGTGGAAGCCGCGGCCGAAGTGCTCCCCGTCTACGACTGGGACACGGTCGCGCCAGAGCGGTTGGCGGCGGAGATCCGCGCCTCGTTCGCAAAGGCCCGCACCGCGGAAACCGGGGGACGGAAACGCCCCGGACTCCCCGCCGCCCTGCGGGACGCCTTCGATCTCCCCGTGGGGGACCAGGCGCTCCTCGCGCTGGCTGGCCTTCAGTTCTCTCCCGCCATCGAGGAGCGGCTCCTCCGGGCCGGAGGCGACCTCTACCGCGCCGGAATCGTCGACAACGGCGACCTTCTCGGAGAAAACCGCGACCGCGGCATCGTCCTTCGGGAGGTGCACAGCGGCCGGGAGCTCCGCCGCAAGGACCTCTCCGACGTGGTCGAGTACGGGTCCCAGACGAAGAACGCCGTCGCCGGGCGGCTGGCGGGCGGCCCTCTCTCCGGCCGCGCGTTGACCGAGGTCTCCGCGTTTCTGGCTGCCGCGCTGCGGCCGAACCTGACCTACGACGCCACGGAGACGCTGCGGCGGCGGCAGGAGGCGGCGCGGGCGGTCGAGACGGTTTTGACCCGAATCCCGCGCGGCAAGGTCATCGTGCGCAAGGGAGACGAGATCTCCCCGAAGGCGGCGGAGTGGATCGCCGCGGTGCGCGCGTCCGCCGCGGACCCCTCCTCGTGGGTCAAGGTTCTGGGTATCGTCATCCTTCAGCTTCTGGCGGCCGCCGCCTTCTGGGTGGACGCCCGCCGCCAGGGCCGCCGGCGGCGCGAGCGTCGCCCCGAAATGATTTATGCCTCCATCCTCGCCGCCGGAATTCTGTTTTCTCTCCTGACGCGGGGGGCATTCGTTCTCGCGCAGGGCCTCTCGTCGAGCTTCGAGGGGTCCGCCTGGGCCGCGCACACGTACTACGCGATCCCGTTCGCCGCCGGCTCGATCATGGTGAGCCTGGTCGCCGGGATGGGGCCCGCGCTCCTCTTCGCGGCCGTCAACTCGATCGGCGCCGGCATCCTCATGGGACAGAGCTTCCCGTTCGTGCTTTTCGCGCTGGTCGGATCTCTGGCCGGCATCTTCGTGATCGGGAAGCTCCGTTCGAGAAGCGTCCTGCTCGGGATGGGCGGAATCGTCGCCGCGGCGAACCTGGTATCCATCTCCGCCATCGCTTTTTTAAACGGGGAGGCGCGAGGTTGGGACTTCGCGGCCGACGTGCTCGGCGGCCTCGCCGGCGGCTGGTTTGTCGCGATGATCGTGGGAGTGTTTCTGCCGGTCTTCGAGCACCTCTTTCACGTCACGACCGACATCCGGCTGCTCGAGCTTTCCAATCAGAACCTGCCGCTCCTGCGCACGCTGGCCCTCGAAGCTCCGGGCACCTATCAGCACTCGCTGGTGCTCGGGCACCTGGCCGAGGCCGCCGCGGAGGCCGTGGGGGCCGATGCGCTCCTCGCTCGCGTCGCGGGCTATTACCACGACATCGGGAAGACGAAGATGCCCGACTACTTCATCGAGAACCAGCCCAAAGGGGCCAACCGGCACGACCGCCTGGAGCCTTCAATGAGCGCGCTCGTGATCGCGGCGCACGTCAAGGAGGGCGTGGACCTCGCGACGAAGGCGCGTCTGCCCGATCAGCTCGTCGCCGCGATCCGCGAACACCACGGGACCAAGCTGATCCGCTACTTCTACCAGAAGGCGCTCACCAAGTCGGGGCCGGAGAACTCGCCGGTGAGCGAGACGGAGTACCGGCATTCCGGTCCGCGGCCCACGACGCGGGTCAACGGGATCCTGATGATCGCCGACGCCGTCGAAGCGGCGTCCCGCACTCTCATCGAGCACTCGCCGGCCCGCATCCGCGCGATGATCCAGACGATCGTGGACGACTGCCTGCGCGACGGGCAGTTCGACGAATGCGACCTCACGATGCGCGACCTGAACGTCATCGTGGACACTCTCGAACGCACCGTCTCGAACATTTACCACCACCGGATCGACTATCCGGGGTTCGAATTCAACCGCGGGTCCTCCCGGCGCAAAACCGGAGAGTTCGCATCTCCAGAGGGGGCGCCCCC
>JBBQDF010000545.1:0-2132 GCA_038319475.1 Thermoanaerobaculia bacterium | reverse complement strand
CCGGAGATCCGGATCTCGCCCGGGAGGTCGCCAGGTTCTCTCTCCGCAGGAAAAGCTCATGATCGTTTACTTGAACGGCGAGCTCCTGCCGCGGGAGCAGGCGAGGATCTCTCCGGAGGACCGGGGGTTTCTCTTCGGCGACGCGATCTACGAGGTGGCTCGTTTCTGGAACGGCCGGCCCTTTCACCTCTCCGAGCATCTCGATCGCATGCGCGAAGGACTGGAGGCTCTCAGGATTCCGGTCGATCCGGCGTTCTATCCGGGCGTCTCGCAGCGACTCCTCGCCGCCAACGGGCTCACGAACGCGGACGCGATCGTGTACGCGCAGGTCTCCCGCGGCGCGGCGCCGCGATCTCACTACTTCCCACCGCCGGACACGCCGCCGACTGTGTACGCGTTCGCGCGATTGTCCGACCCGCCGCCGCCTCCCGAGGGCGGCACCGCCATCCTGGCGGAGGACGAACGGTGGAGCCGCTGCGACATCAAGAGCGTGATGCTGCTGCCGAATGTGCTCGCGGCACAGCGCGCGCGGGAAGCAGGCGCAATGGATGCGATTCTCGTGCGCGACGGCCTGGCGCTCGAAGGCACGAAGGCGAACCTCTTCTGCGTGTCGGGTGGGGTGGTCCGCACCGCTCCCAACGGCCCGCGCATTCTCCCGGGGGTCACCCGGGGAGGCGCCATTGCGGCGGCGCGCGCGCTCGGCCTGACGGTGGACGAGCGGGCTTTCACCGTCGAGGAGATGTTCGCCGCGGACGAAGTGTTTTTCGCCTCGACGACGCTGTGGACGTACTCCCTGGTCCGCATCGAAGGCCGCACGATTGGCAATGGCCATCCCGGCCCTGTCGCCGCTCAGCTGCGCGACGTGCTGTCTTCGGATTTCAAGCGCGGATAGCGCGCTTCGACCACCGAGGCGATCCCTCCACGCGAGGAGAAAGTCCCCGTGATCGTCATGCGTTTCGGGCGGCACGCGGCGACACAGTCTTCGAGAATGCGGTTCACCGCGTTCTCGTAAAAGATCCCGACGTTCCGATACGCCACGATGTAGAGCTTCAACGATTTCAGCTCCAGGCAGAGCCGGTCGGGGACGTAGCGGATCGTGAGGTGCCCGAAATCCGGCAGCCCGGTTTTCGGGCAGATCGCGTTGTATTCCGGGATCTCTACCGAGATTTCATAGTCCGGGTACTGATTCGGCCAGGTCTCGAGCGCGGGAAGCCCCGCCTCGATTCCGGCGCGGGCGTGCTCGTCCGTGTATTCCATGGGAGGCAGATGGTATCGCGGCAAGAGTGCCTGCGCGGCGGCCGGCGGGACGGTTCGGGCACCCGGTGCGGGGGGCTGCGGCCATGATTTTCGGCTCCCGGCGCTTTCCGTCTAACATGCGAGCGCCGTGGAATTTCTGAAGCATCTCTTTCACCAGCTCACCGATGTCGAGACCCTCGTGCGGGTCGGCGGCCTGACGGCGATGACACTCATCGTCTTTGCGGAGACCGGACTTCTCGTCGGATTCTTCCTGCCGGGAGACTCGCTTCTGGTGACGGCGGGGGTGTTCGCCGCGACAGGACATCTCAACATCTGGCTCCTGATGGGGGTTCTCGTCGCGTCGGCGATCGTCGGCGACACCGTCGGATACTGGATCGGACGCCGCACGGGGCCCGCCCTCTTCCGGCGGCCGAAATCTCCCCTCTTCAACCCCGGTCATCTGCGCCGCGCCCACGACTTCTACGAAAAGCACGGAGGCAAGACGATCATCCTCGCCCGCTTCATGCCGATCGTCCGGACCTTCGCGCCGGTGGTGGCCGGCATGGCCGGCATGAACTACCGGCGGTTCGTGACGTTCAACGTGGTCGGCGGGTTCCTGTGGGTCGTCTCGATGAGCCTGATCGGTTACTTCCTCGGCCAGTTCCTGTGGGTCCGGAAGAACATCGAAATCGTCATCCTGCTCGTGATCTTCGTGTCCGTCCTGCCCGGGATCGTCGCGTTTCTCAGGGAATGGATGAAGACCCGCCGTCCCGCCCGAAGCTAGTCGGCCGGTCTAGCAGGCTGCTGAAAAAAGCCTGCGGGCGTCGTGTCCAGGCTTTTGCATTCGCTATCGAGTTGCGTTTCTCATCGACTCACCATCTCGGCACTTCAGATCG
>JBBQDF010000544.1:0-2134 GCA_038319475.1 Thermoanaerobaculia bacterium | reverse complement strand
GTCCCCGACGGAGCGTCGCGCTTCCCGGCATGATGCTCCTCGACGAGGTAGGCCGCGTAGCCGGCCGGCGGAAAGAGGCGGGCGGCGCGGGCCGCGAGATCGAACGTGTGCCGGACGCCCACCGAAAAGTTCGCCGCGTGGACGAGCGCTCCGGCGCCCGCCGCAAACGCCGCGGAGACGCGCGGGAGCTCGCGGTCCCATCCCGTCGTGCCGCAGATGACCCGCGCTCCCGCGCCCGCGAGCCGGAGGAGGTTCTCGACCGCCGCCTGGGGAGTCGTAAACTCGAAGACCACGTCCGCCGCCGCGAGCCGCTCCGCCGTCAGGCCCGACGCGGCGGGGTTGTCTGCGGAGCCGAGGGTCCAGACGACGTGATGCCCGCGCGCCTCCGCTGCCGCGCCCGCCTCGAGCCCCATCCTGCCGGCGCCGACGAGACCGACGCGCACGTTACGGTGCACCGGTGCCGAAGAACTCGATGTGCAGCAGGCAGACGGTGCGATCGACGTCTTCCTCCGCCACGACGAAGGAGACATTACGGCGCGAAGCGCCCTGCGAGATCATCAGCACGTTCACGTCCTCGACCGCGCGGAAGATCCGCGCCGCGATTCCCGGGGTGAACTTCAGATTCTCTCCCACGAGGCACACGATCGCGCGACCGCCGGCCACTTCCACGTCCGCGAGCGCTTCGAGCTCCGCCCGGATCTCGGATAACCGGTCGAGGTCGTCCACCGTCACGGAAACGGAAACTTCTGAAGTCGAGACCATGTCGACTGCCGTCTCATGCCGCGCAAAGACGTCGAAGATCGTCCGGAGAAAACCGGCCGCGAGCAGCATGCGGCTCGATGAGATGTCCACCGTCGCGATCCCTCGCTTGCAGGCGATCGAGCGCACGTTATCCGTGCCGGCCGAGGCGCCGGCGCGGATCTCCGTTCCGGCGCCGTCCGGTTTCCGGGCGTTGCGGACCCGGACGGGGATTCCCTTTTCAACGGCCGGAGCGAGCGTCGACGGATGGAGGACGCGCGCGCCGAAGTACGCGAGCTCCGATGCCTCTTCTGCCGAAATTCTCTCGAGGACCCGGGCCTCCGGCACGATCCTCGGGTCGGCGGTCATCATGCCGTCGACGTCCGTCCAGATCTCGACGAGCGCCGCGTCGAGACAGGCGCCGAAGATCGCGGCGGTGTAGTCGGACCCGCCGCGGCCGAGAACGGTCGTGCGCCCGTCGGGAGCCGCGCCGACGAAGCCGCCGACGACCGGGATCTCACCGCGTCCGGCCGGCTCCCCGAGCACCCTGCCCGCGCGCGTTCGGGTCGCCGCGAAGTCCGGCTGCGCGCGTCCGAAGTGAGCGTCGGTCGAGAGCGCATGCCGCGCGTCGACCCAGACAGAGGGCAGGCCGCGAAACGAAAGCACCCGCGACACGAGAAGGGAGGAGATGAGCTCGCCCTGTGCGAGAAAGTGATCCCGCGCTTCGGGCGGCACGGACCGCAGCACCGCGACGGCGCCCGCCATCCGGTCGAGGGTCATGAAATAGGGCGCGAGCTCGGCGTCGACTTCCTGCGCGCCGGCTCCGAAGATGTCGCGGGAGACCGCGAGCGTCGAGCGGGTGACGTGATCGATCAGGATCTTTTTCGCCGCGCGCTCATCGCCGGCCGCCGCTCGCGCGAGCGCCGCCACCAGGCGGTCCGTCGTGCGGCCCATGGCGGAGACCACGACGATCGGTTTCTCTCCGCGGGCGTGGGAGGCGCCGACGATCTGCGAGAGGCGCAGGAGCGCGGCGGCGTCTTCGACGGAAGTCCCGCCGAACTTCTGAACGATCACGCGCTGCCGAGCAGGCCGATCACGGAGGCGTCTTCCGCGTTCAGGACCGACGCTCCGGCGGCGCCGCGGATCGTGTTGTGCCCGAGCGCGGTGAACTTCCAGTCGAGAACCGCGCACGGCTTCAATCCGCCGACGACCACCGACATTCCGCCTCCGGTGTTCACGTCGCGCCTGGGCTGCGGGCGGTGCGGGAGCGAGAGGGAGACGACCGGCCGCTCCGGGGCGGACGGGAGCGCCCGGACGGGCTCAGGACCCCGGAACTCGTCCCACGCGGAGAGCACCTCCGACGCGTGCGCGGGCCGGCGCAGCTTTACCGAGACGG
>JBBQDF010000543.1:0-2135 GCA_038319475.1 Thermoanaerobaculia bacterium | reverse complement strand
CCTGGCGGCGTCGAACGCCTCGTCGCCCCAGGAGTACCAGTTCACCGGATTGTGGGCGTGCTGTCGAAGATAGGGGCTCGTCTCGAGGTAGAGGCGGTTGGTGTACTTGGGGGAGCCATCCGGGTTCAGGTGCCGGGTGCGCGGGCGCTCGCTGGCCGGCCGGCCGGCCCGAGCCGCCTGGAGCTTTCGCAGGAGGGCCTCGTCGAAGGGGGTCGCGCCGGGAAGGGGGCCACCGAAGCTCCACCGCGCCCCCTCGCCCTCGCGGGCATCGCTTGAGACCGCTCCTTTCTGGCCCGAAATAACGGTCGTCGCTTCAGGCTTCTCGCGAAGGAACGCGGCCACGGCGACGACCAGGCTTCCGAGAGCAAGGAGGATGATCGCGCTCCTTCTCGCCATCGCCGTGGGCCGTCTTTTGGTCATTCGACCGGTCTCTTCTTCCACGTATCGTTCTCTTCGAATCGGGTGTCGCGTGAGGATCGCCGCCAGGAGGCATGCGACCCCCTCCATCCAGACAGGTCGTCGGCATCCGCGGCGTTCCCAGCCAGCCGGCCGGCGAAGGCGGTGATCTCTTCCAGGTGCTCGAGCGCCAAAACGTTGAACTCCTCCCGGGTCATCCCGCTTCCTCAGAAATGCAGACGGTCGGAGACGCCTGGGAGTTCCCCGAGAATTGTTAAACCTCTCAATTACGCGGGAGAAGGGCCGGAATGCCCCGGACCTCTCCGCATGCCACGGAATTGGCCCAGGAGCTCTTCGCGTCGGTCCAGTGGAATCGGCGCGACTGGAAGAAAGCGAAGGGTCCGGGTCACGGTCTTCAGCTGCGCTACGTATCTCCGGCAATGCCGGCACATCGTGAGATGGAGCTGGAACGAGAGTCGGCGCGGAAACGCGAGTCGCCGCTCGAAAAAGTCGGTCACGAGCTCGGTCATTTCGTGGCAAGTCAACATCATCGTTTCTTCCGGCCGTAGTACTCCTCCACGGCGCGTCGAATCTTCGAGCGGCCTCGATGGAGCAGGACTCGCTGATTGGTCTCGGTGATTTCGAGGATGTTACAGACCTCCTGGGGATCGAGTCCTTCGACATCCCGGAGAAACACGACCGCCCGCTGGCCGGGCGGTAACTGATCGAGCGACTGCTCGACGCAGGAAATGGCCTCCTGGTTCATCAAGAGACTCTCTGGCGTCTCTTCCTCCCAGGGACGCGGCGGATCCGCCCACGCGCCTCCGCGAGTGAAGCGCGACGGGTCGACCGCGGGCTCGCCCGATCCGGTCCCCGCGAGCGCGGAGAACGGCACGAACCTCTTTTCCCGCGCGCCGCGGGTTTTCGCCTTGTTCGCGAGGATTCGAAAAATCCACGTCTTCAGGGTCGAGCGCCGCTGGAACTGCCCGAGCCCCCGCAACACCGCGAGCCAGGTCTCCTGAACGACTTCTTGCGCAACCGATGAATCCCCGACGTACACCCGCGCGAGCCGGATCAGACTGCCGTGATGAGTGTCGACCAGCTCCGCAAACGCGTGCTCGTCGCCGTCGAGCAACCGTTTGAGAAGCGCCGAATCCTCGTCGGGTGCGGTAAACCTCTGGCGCGGAATCGGTTGTCCTCTCTCTGCCGGGACTTCCGCCGGCTGGCGGAGCATACCCCGCCTGAATCGCGAGCTTTCGGTGTAACGAACAGGGAGGCGGCGAGACTGCTTGCCATGCCTGCATTCATTGACTGACAGAGGAGCGCGCCGCTTGCATCGTCTGCTATCAGGCGAGGGAGGACTCGACGGGACGCTTCCCTGTCCACTATTCAGGAAATCCCAAGGCTATCTACGGCGCTGCGGCGCTGCCCTGTCTCCGACATTCGACGAAAAACGGTCCCAGGATCCAAAGCAAGCCAGCGAGAAAGGAGTCATTCTGATGCGTTCTAAAGCCGGAGCCGGTATCGTGGCAGGACTCATTGCCGGAGTCGTGTTCGGAATCATGATGACGATGATGACGACACCGACCCCCGAGGGCGCTCGCGTGCCGATGATGGCTATGGTGGCCAAGGTCGTGAAATCCGACAGCCTTTTCGTGGGCTGGATCTACCATCTCTTCAACAGTGCGCTCATCGGCGCCATCTTCGGCTGGGTTCTCGGCGATCGGTCGGCACGATAT
>JBBQDF010000542.1:0-2138 GCA_038319475.1 Thermoanaerobaculia bacterium | reverse complement strand
CTCCCGACCCGATCGACAAGACCCCTCCCCCGCCGGCTTCGGACGCCTCCGCCCCCGAAAAGTCGGCGGCGGCCGAGACGGCGCGGCGTTAAAGACACGGAGGCTTTCCCCGGCTCACGACCCGGCGCCCGGGAAGGATCGCTCGCCTTCCCGGGTTCCGGTTTCGCGATGATCCGATTTCCGGGCGCCCGCGCGGTCGCGGGCGCGTTTCTTTCTGTTCTGATCCTTCACGGCGCGCACGCGATCGCCGCGCCGCGCGTTCAGATGGCCGCCGAGCGGCCCGACGGCGCCTGCCCCGCACAATCACGAATCCTGGGCGTCGCGCGCCTCGGTCCGGGCCGCACTCCCCCCGATGACGTGTCGCGATGCCTGCTCGTGGTCGAGGCGCGCGATCTGTCCGATGCGGCGCTCGCTCAACTTTCGTCGCGCCTTTCGCGCTTTCCAAAGCTCTCCTTCGTGCTTCTCGATCTCTCCTCCGCGACCGGGGAGCCGGGCCGCATTCCGTACGCCGTCAAGAAGCTGTCTTCCGCGGCGCGCGGGGTTTCTCCCGAGGCTTCCGTGGGGCTCGCTCTCGGGGCGCGTCCTGCGGGAGAGGAAGACCTTTCCCCCTATGCGGACGCGATCGTGCCGAGAGGCGAAGGCGTCGTGGCCGGAGTCGAGGCCCCGCTGCCGGGACGGTGGCTCATCCGCTCCGTCGAGAGCGGCGCGGCGTCGGACGCCCTGCGGGCCCTCGAGTCCTTTCGCCGCGAGGACCTCGAAAACGTCCGCCTCGTCGCGATCACCGGAAACGCACCGGCGGCGACGGCTGCCCGCGTCGGCGACGCGGGCCTCGCGGCGCTCGAACGGCTGCAGGCGTACTTCACGGACGATGTCTCGCCCGATCCGACCAGGACCTCGATCATTCTCCCCGACCAGACCTACGACGCTGTCCGCTTTTTCGACGCGAAAAAGTTCACGCCGATCGTTTTCCTCCACCAGTCGCCGGTCGCCCGGATCGGGGTCCCCGAAGGCGCGCTGGCCTCCGCTTCCGTCGAAAACCTCGTTTCGGGCGCGCGGCGCGAATTCGATCTTCACCGCGCGAAGACGCTGACTCTCGATCCCTCGTCGGGCGCCCTGGCCGTGGTCCTCCACCCGGCGGAGCGGCCAGGCGGCGAGTCGCGGACCGCGGTCGAAGTCGGAGCGGCGAGGGGGTTGACCGCCGAGGAGATCGTCGCGCGGGAGCGCGCGTGGGAAACCGGCCAGCGGGAGCGCATCGAATCCTACGTCGGCGACATGAACGCGTCGCTGCGGTTCCGGGTCGCCGACGTAAACGAGACGTTCGACCTGACGATCCGCGGCCCGTTCTTCTACAGGCGCGGCGAGCCCGCGGACTGGCAGTGGAACGAATTTTTTTTAAACGGCGTGAAGTGGAAGGGAAAGACACTCCCGAAGCTTCCCATCCTGCAGCCCGAGAAGGTGACGACCCTTCCGCTCGACCTGCGGCTCTCGGAGGACTACGCGTACGAGCTAAAGGGCGAGGGAACGGTCGAGGGAAGGCGCGCGTACCACATCGCGTACGCGCCGAAGAGCTCGGTCGCCACGAAAGCCGTCTACCGCGGCAGCGTCTGGATCGACCGGCAGACGTTCGCTCTTCTGCGACGCGATTCCATCCAGATGAACTTGAAGGGAGAGACTCTCTCGAACGTCCAGACGGAGCATTACCGGCCCGTTCCCGGACACCCGGAGCTGCTGCTCCCCCTCGAGATCACGGGCACCCAGGTGTTCTCGACGGCCGGGCGTACGACGGCGATCGAGCGGGACGTCGTCCTCCAGGGCGTCGAGTTAAACTCGCCGGACTTCGTCGAGCGGCGGGCGCGGGCGTATGCCTCCGAGTCGCAGATGATCCGCGATACCGAGCTCGGAATGCGCAATCTGATCCCCGACCCGGCAACCCCCGGCGCCCGGATCGTCGAGACGAAGGTGTCGAAGAAGAGCACGTTCGCGATCCTCGGGGCCTTCTATGACAAGTCGCTCGACTTCCCGATTCCATTGCTCGGGGTGCAGCACTTCGACTTCGATCTGTTCGGCAAGGGAAAGCAGCTTTCGGTCTTCTTCGCCGGAGCCCTGCTCACCACCAACTATTCGGATCCGTCGTTTCT
>JBBQDF010000541.1:0-2153 GCA_038319475.1 Thermoanaerobaculia bacterium | reverse complement strand
GCTTCCTCAAGCCCGACGCCCGCTCGAAGGACTCCCCAGCGGCGCCCCGCGCGTACGCGCGCGGAAAGTCGCCGCGTCGTTTTTGGTCGCGCGCGTCCCACGCGCGGCCAAAAATGCCAAAAAGCAGCGCCTGCTGACGGAGCGTTAAAGGCGGACCCCCGCTTCCTCAAGCCCGACGCCCGCTCGAAGGACTCCCCAGCGGCGCCCCGCGCGTACGCGCGCGGAAAGTCGCCGCGTCGTTTTTGGTCGCGCGCGTCCCACGCGCGGCCAAAAATGCTGAAAGTCAGCGCCTGCTGACCAGGCGGTGAAGGCGACCCCGGGGCCCCCCGACCCCCTTCACGCCATCCCCCCGTCCACCCGCCATACCTGCGCCGTGATGTAGCCCGCCCGGTCCGACACCAGAAACGACACCAGCGCGGCGATGTCTTCGGGAGTGCCGAAGCGGCCCATCGGGATCCGCCGCACGAACTCCTGGCGCGCCTCGGGTTTTAAGTGGGCGATGATCTCCGTGTCGATCAGGCCGGGCGCGACGGCGTTGACGGTAATTCCGTGCGTCGCCATCTCGAGGGCCAGCGCCTTAGTGAAGGCGATCAGCCCGCCTTTGGCGGCCGAGTAGTTCGTCTGGCCGACGTGACCCGAGATCCCGCTCACCGAGACGATATTGACGATGCGGCCCCACTTCTTGTGAAGCATGCCGCGCACGACGGCCTTCGTCATGCGGAACGCTCCCTTCAGGTCGATGTCGATCACGGAGTCCCAGTCCTCCTCGCGCAGAAACGGGAATAGCGCGTCCTTGATGATCCCCGCGTTGTTCACGAGGATGTCCGCCCCGCCGAAATCCTGCGCGACACGGTCGCCGAGCGCCTTCACCTGTTCGGCGCTGCGCACGTCGGCGCAGACCGCGGTGGCTTCCCCCCCGGACGCCCGGATCCCCGCGGCGAACTCCTCGGCCCGGTCCATGTCGGAGCGGCAGGTCACGACCACGCGGTGGCCCGACGCGGCGAAGTCCGCGGCAATCGCGCGGCCGATCCCGCGCGAGCCTCCCGTCACGATGGCGGTCCGCCTTGCCGTCACTTTCCCTCCCCGGATTTCCCGGCCCGCAATATACCGGCGCTCTGAGCGATGCCCTCGCGGGTGCCGGCCGGAAGACAGGTCGCGGTGCGATCGATCCAGCGGCTCATGCGGGAGAGCATCTCGCCGGGTCCCACCTCGAGAAAGGTCCTGAACCCGTCGGCGACCATCGCTTCGAAGGTTGCGTTCCAGAGCGTCGGATAAATGAACTCCGTGCCGAGCAGATCGCGGACTTCCGCGGCCGTCGTCTTGACGCGGCCGTCGGGGCCGTAGAACGGAACCAGGGGGTCGCGGACCGAATGACAGGCCGCGACGACCGGCGCGACGGCGTCCGCGACGGGCCGCATGAGCTCGCTGTGGATCGGCCAGCTCATCGAAAGCGGGAGGATCGAAAGAGATCGGGGCGCCAGGGCTTCGAGCGCGGCCTTCACCGCATCGGGGCGCCCCGTCAGGACGAACTGGGTGGCGGCGTTGACGTTGCCGATCCAGACCGCTTTTCCCGACGCCCGCAACTCCTCGCACACGGTCTCGGCCACCTCGCGGCGGCACCCGATGACCGCGGCCATCGATCCGCGGATCGCCAGGCGCTCGGTCTCGCGCCAGACGGCGATCAAGACGTCCAGGCCGTCATCGTAGGAGATCGCTCCCGCCGCGGCGAGCGCCGCGTAGTTCCCGAGGCTGTATCCGGCGGTCGCCGGCGGCTCGATCCCTTCCCGGGCGAGAGCGCGCGTTGCGAGAGTGGAAACGAGGTAGACGGAGGCCTGCGCCGCGAGGTTCTCGCGCAACTCCTCGATCGGCCCCGAGAGGATGAGCCGCTCGAGGTCTCGGCCGCACCGCTCGGACGTCCACGCCAGGAGCCGGCGCGCCTCGGGATCCGAGTCGAAGAAGTCCCGCCCCATCCCGACCCACTCGGAGAGCTGGCCCGGATAGAGGAACCCGGCTCTCGCGCTCAAGCCGCCAGCCCCGGCAAAACGTCCTCGAGCGCGACGCATCGCTCGCGCGCGAGCCAGCGCTCGAAGCGGTCGAGCGTGGCCCCGAGGTTGAAGAAGTGGACCAGCCGGAGGAGCGGAGCGAGACCTTCC
>JBBQDF010000540.1:0-2166 GCA_038319475.1 Thermoanaerobaculia bacterium | reverse complement strand
GGTGAATGGGCAGGTCTCGCATCGAATCGTAAGACGGCCGGGCGGTCTTTCGGGGCCCGCCGCGGACCGGGCCGACTTCGCGTTCCGGGAGTTCGTCGAGGATCCGCGCTTCTCCTGCCTCGCCGGCAAGGGCGTGGTCCGGCAGAACGGCTACCGCCTCGGGGTGTACGGTTCGCTCGGCTCTCGCGGCGCTTCCGATCTCCTTGCGCCGGATCTTGACTCCTTCTCCAACGAAGAGGGGGAAGACCCGACCGGGTTTACGGCCTTCGTCGCCATTTTTCCGGACGCCCCGCCTTCGACGGAGGCGGAGTTCGAGAGCCGGCTGTGGCGGCAGCTGCAGACTCTGCACGAGCTCGACGACCCTGACGCGGGCTGGGACCCGCGCGTAAGCGACGATCCCTCCAATCCCCACTTCGCCTTCAGCTTCGCGGCGAAGGGCTATTTCGTCGTCGGCCTTCATCCGGAGAGTTCCCGCATGGCGCGGCGCTTCCGCTGGCCCACGCTCGTCTTCAATCCGCACGCGCAGTTCGAAAGGCTTCGGACGTCGGGGCATTACGACCGGCTGCAGCAGGCCATCCGCGAGCGCGAGATGGCGCTGCAAGGGAGCCTCAATCCGAACCTCGCGAATTTCGGCGAGCGCTCCGAGGCGCGGCAATACTCGGGCCGCCAGGCGGAACCCGAATGGCGATGTCCCTTCTCACGGAAGAACGAGTGACGGTCATCAAGCGCCTGCATCTCGCGCCCCAGACGGGCTGTGCTCTGCTCATCGCGCGCGGTCAGCATCTCCGCATCGTCGACCCCCAGGGCGAACAGGTCTCCGACCTCACGTCGTTCGCCCGGGAAGATCCGGCGGAGTGGCTGTCCTCGGGGCGCACGATCGACTACTCGAACACCATCTACGTCACGACAGGCCACGTTCTTTACTCCAATCGCAGCCGCCCGATGTGGTCGATCGTCGAGGACACCGTCGGGAGACACGACTTCCTTCTCACGCCGTGCAGCCCTGAAACTTTTACGATCCTTTACGGGACCACCGGACACCATCCAAGCTGTTTCGAAAACCTCGCGGGCGCGCTGCGGGAGCACGGAATCGCTCCCGATGCGATTCCAACGACGCTGAATGTCTTCATGAATGTCGACGTCCTGCCATCGGGGGAGTTGAAAATCCTGCCTCCGCGGTCCCGGCCAGGAGATCACCTGCTCCTCAGGGCCGAGATGGACATGATCGTCGGGGTGACGGCGTGTTCCGCGGAGCTTTCGAACAACGGGCGATTCAAGCCGATTGACGTCGAGGTCCTCGCGGAGCCGCCCCCGGGTGTTCGCCCCGCAGCCGTTCCCGAAGCGCCCGCATCGGCGTAGCGGCATGCCGCAGGATCCGGCCGCGATAGGGCACGCCGCCGAGAATCAGATGGGCGGCGAGCGCGAGCCAGCTGCAGATCGCGCGCTCCGCCAGCCAGACGACGGCGAAGAGAGACGTCGTTTGCGGGAACACGCGCTTTCCGCCGGAACGACGTCGCCCGACCTCCGCGATGAAGACCGTTGCCGCGGCGAGAGCGGCTATGCTCGACGCGCGGCCGGTCAACACGAGGGCGGCCGCAGCCGGCAGAATCGCGAGCTGCGCCAGCAGCCGGCCGGGACGGGCCATCTCGTCGTAAGCCTGCCGCACCCTCTGCGACCAGAAGTGAGACGTGGTCGATGGCCGTCGGAGCACGTAAGCGTCCAGAAGCACGGCCTCCCGTCCCCCGGCCGCGAGAACCGTTCGGACGAGCTCCAGGTTTTCGAACATGACCGAGCCGTCGTAGCCGCCCGTCGCCCGGAGAACGGACCGGCGCACGCCCAGGGTGCCCGGCCAGTCGCCTCCCATCATGCGGTTCAAAAGCATGCGCCCCGTGTCCCAGCGGGCGTGCCACGGCAGAGGGTCGAAGAAGTTCTGCGGGCGGACGACATGCACCGCCTCCAGCGCGCCCGCCACTTTTCCGAGCGACTCCGCGTCATAGCGCACGTCATCGTCGGCAATCACCAGGCGCTCGTTGGCCGCCAGGCGCACGCCCGTCAGGACGCCGCCCACCTTCCCCATCGGGGTGACCAGATCGGCGTCCGGACGCACGTGGCGGACGATCTTCCCCCACGCGTCGTGGTGCGCCGCGAAAACGGCGTCGGGGGACC
>JBBQDF010000539.1:0-2187 GCA_038319475.1 Thermoanaerobaculia bacterium | reverse complement strand
TCGAACACCACCGGTCCCGTCCTCGATCCGGTGTTCTCGCTCCGGCGCCGCGTCCTCATTCGGCCCGGCGAGACGGCGCGGATCCAGTACGTCACGCTCGCAGCCGAGAGCCGCCAGGAAGCGATCGGGCTCGTCGACAAGTACCGGGAGGGCGCCGCCTTCGATCGGACGACGATGCTCGCCTGGACGCAGGCGCAGATTCAGTTGCGCCACCTGGCGATCACACCCGACGAAGCGCACCTGTTCCAGAGACTGGCGACGCGGCTGGTTTACTTCGACCCGAGCCTGCGCGCGCCGGGCGAAGTGCTCGCGCGGAACCGGAAGGGCAAATCGGGCCTCTGGAGGCACGGGATATCCGGGGACCATCCGCTCGTCCTGCTCCGGATCGACAGCGAAGACGACCAGGACATCGTCCGCCAGCTCCTGCGCGCCCACGAGTATTTCCGGCTGAAGCGCCTCGTGGTGGACCTCGCCGTCATCAACGAGCAGGCGACGTCCTACGGAGAGGATCTGCAGGGAGCGCTCGAGGCGGCCGTTCGGACCCGCCAGCGCGTCTTTGGAGAGGCCGGAGATCAGGGAGGGATTTTCGTGCTTCGGGGCGACCGGCTGACGGACGAAGACCGCGACGTCCTGCTGACGGCCGCGCGCGTCGTCCTTCTGTCCCGCCATGGAAGTCTCTCCGAGCAGATCGTGCGCCTCCTCCGCGCGACTCCGGCGCCGCCGGCGCCGCGCGCCATCCCGATGAGAAGGGTCGCGGCCGAGACACCTCCCTCGCAACAGGGGCTGGAGTTCTTCAATGGACTGGGCGGCTTCGACCAGGACGGACGCGAATACGTCACGATTCTCGGGGAGCGGCAGTGGACGCCGGCGCCGTGGATCAACGTGATTGCGAACCCGAATTTCGGTTTTCTCGTCTCCGACTCGGGGAGCGGCTACACCTGGGCCGGAAATAGCCGCGAGAACCAGCTCACGCCATGGTCGAACGACCCCGTCAGCGACCCGCCCGGAGAGGCGATCCTGGTGCGCGACGAGGAGACCGGGGAAGTCTTCGGCGCGACCGCGCTTCCCGTTCGGGACGACGCTCCCTACGTCGCCCGGCACGGACAGGGATACAGCCGCTTCGAACACGAAGTCTCGGGACTGCGGCTCGAGCTCCTCCAGTTCGTGCCCGTCGAGGAGAGCGTCAAGATTTCGAGGCTCACGCTCGAGAACCGGTCCGCCCAGCCGCGGTCGCTCTCCGTCAACGGGTACGTGGAATGGACACTCGGAACTTCGCGCAGCGCCATGGCGCCTTTCATTGCCACCGAGCGGGACGCCGAGACCGGAGCTCTGCTGGCGCGTAACGCGTGGAACGAGGATTTCCAGGGAGTGGCTTTCGCGGACCTCGGTGACTCCGTGTCCGGCTGGACGACGGACCGGACGGAATTCCTGGGCCGGAACGGCCGCCTCGAAACCGCCGCCGGGCTCGCTCGCGGCGCGCGGCTCTCCGGGCGCGTCGGGGCGGGCTTCGACCCCTGCGCGGCGCTCCAGACGAAACTACGGCTTGCCCCGGGAGAGAAGCGCACGGTCGTCTTCCTCCTCGGCCACGCCGCGGATCCGGCGGCCGCGAGATCGCTCGTGCAGCGTTTTCGCTCGGATCGAATCGACACGGCTCTCGCTACCGTCCAGCGCCAGTGGGACGACGTCCTCGGCGCCTTGCGGGTCTCGACCCCGGACCGGTCGATGGACCTCATGTTGAACCGGTGGCTGCTCTACCAGACGCTCGCCTGCCGCGTCTGGGGCCGTTCCGCGTTTTACCAGGCGGGAGGCGCGTTCGGCTTCCGCGACCAGCTTCAGGACGTCCTCGCGCTCACGGTCTCGCGGCGCGACCTGACACGCGAGCAGATCCTCCGCGCAGCCGCGAAGCAGTTTCCCGAGGGAGACGTCCTCCACTGGTGGCACGTCCCGTCCGGCAAGGGCGTTCGCACCCGCATGTCCGACGACCGGATCTGGCTCCCGTACTGCGTGGTCCATTACCTGGACGTGACTGAGGACCGGGCGATCCTGGACGAGCGCCTTCCGTTCTTAAAGGGCGCGCCCCTCGCGCCGGAAGAGCTCGAGCGGTTCTTTCAGCCGGAGATCTCCCCGGAGGATGGGTCGCTCTACGAGCACTGTGCGCGAGCCCTCGACGTGAGCCTCGCGGTGGGC
>JBBQDF010000538.1:0-2189 GCA_038319475.1 Thermoanaerobaculia bacterium | reverse complement strand
CTCGATGTGGCGCCGGCCGGCCCGCGAGCTCCGCCGTGTGGGCGGGTATCGCGTCGAAATCAGCAAATCCGACGACGACCGCGGGCGGCGCCATGTCGCGTTCACCGTCCCGATGAGCCTGGTGGCCCGGGTTGCCTCGATGGTCCCCGTGTCGGACATCGGGGGAAACATGAAGGCGGACTTCGGAGACGGCGAGATCACGGCCCGGGACATCCTCGAGGCGGCCAACGCAAGCGCGCCCGGCAAACCGGGGCTCATCACCCGCGGGCACTCGCGGATCGAGGTCCTCTCCCAGGGCCCCGTTCTGGACATCCAGGCGAACGACGACTGGGACAAGAACGTTCACATCCGGGTGCCGCGCGCGCTGGTCGAGTCACTCTCGAAGGAAAGCCGGATCTCCCCGAGAGACATCCTGAAGCGACTCGACGAGCTCGGCCCGGGAGACATCGTTTCCATAAAAGATCGCGACAACGACGTCACGATCACGGCCCAGGCCCGGTGAGCTGTCAGCTGTCAGCCGGAGGAGCCGGTCTGACCCGGTCCCGCCCCCTTCCCCGGGAGACAGGAAGCTCTGTCCGCGGCTGACAGCTGAAGCCGGGAGCTGACAGCCTCCTTCGGAATCGAGTCCGGTCCTGAAGGGTTATCGTTTCGCCATGTCCAACCGCCTCGCGCAGGAACAGAGCCCGTACCTTCTCCAGCACAAGGACAATCCCGTCGACTGGTACCCGTGGGGAGCCGCGGCGTTCACCCGCGCCCGCGCCGAGGAAAAGCCGGTTTTCCTGTCGATCGGCTACTCGACTTGCCACTGGTGCCACGTGATGGAGCGGGAGTCCTTCGAAAACCACAAAGTCGCGGACGCCTTGAACCGCGGATTCGTTTCGATCAAGGTGGACCGCGAAGAGCGGCCCGACGTCGACGACATCTACATGAGCGCGGTGCAGACGATGACGGGCTCCGGAGGCTGGCCTCTCTCGCTCTTCCTCACCCCCGACGCGAAGCCCTTCTACGGCGGGACGTATTTCCCGCCGGACGACCGCTGGGGTCGGCCCGGGTTCCTCTCGCTTCTCGAAGCGATCGCGAGCGCCTGGAAAACCCGGCGCACCGAGCTCGAGACGTCGGCCGGCGAGCTTCTCGCGCATGTCGCCGCGGCGTCGGAAGGCGTGGCGGGGGGCGGAACGGTCGGGGCCGAAGCGCTCGAGGGCGCCTTCGCGGAAATGTCGCGGCAGTTCGACGCTAAGAACGGCGGGTTCGGCGGGGCGCCGAAGTTTCCTCCCGCCATGCGCCTCGAGCTCCTCCTCCGGCGATACCTGCGCACGAAGGACGCGCGCTCGCGCGAAATGATCGAGACGACCCTGCAGAAAATGGCGGAAGGCGGAATGTACGACCAGATCGGCGGCGGTTTTCACCGCTACTCCGTCGACGCGCACTGGCTCGTGCCGCACTTCGAGAAGATGCTCTACGACAACGCGATGCTCGCCCGCATCTATCTTCTCGCCTTCCGCGCCTTCCGGAACCCGGAGCACGCGCGCATCGCCCGCGAGACGCTCGATTACCTGCTCCGCGAGATGACGCCGCCCGGGGGCGGGTTTTTCGCCGCCCAGGACGCGGACTCCGGAGGCGAGGAAGGCACCTTTTACGTCTGGACCCCGAAAGAGCTCGAAGACGCGCTCGGCGCGGCGGACGCGAAAATCGTCGCGGCGCGCTTCGGAGTGACCGCCGCCGGAAATTTCGAAGGCGGCGCGACGGTCCTGTCCGTCGTCCGATCGCTCGACGAGCTCGCGCGGGATTTCGGCCAGACACCGGAGGAGATCGCGAGAGTGCTCGAGCGGTCGCGCGAGACCCTCCGGCGGCTTCGCTCCAGCCGTATTGCCCCCGGCACGGACGACAAGCTCCTCACCGACTGGACGGGTCTTGCGATTTCCGCCTTTGCCCTCGCGGGGCAGGTGCTCGGCGAGCCGCGCTACGAGGCCGCCGCGAAAGAGGCGGCCGACCGCGTCCTAGAACGGTGCCGGCGGGGAGGCGAGCTGCTCCACCGCGAGCGCGGCGGAGAGGCGGGGATCTCGGGGTTCGCCTCCGACTACGCGAACATGATCGAGGCGCTGCTCGACCTCTACGAGGCGACGTTCGAGCCGCGGTATTTCCGGGAGGCGCTCGCGCTTCAGGAGACGTTCGACCGCCGCTTCGACGAC
>JBBQDF010000537.1:0-2202 GCA_038319475.1 Thermoanaerobaculia bacterium | reverse complement strand
ACACCCGCGGCTTCGCGCGGCGGAGGAGATCGCGCATGCCGGAGGAATCAAACTGGAAGACGCACGCCGTCTTTCCGGCGCGAAAGAGCTCGTACGTCTTCTCGTCATCGAGTGCCAGACGGTCGAGGTCCGGGGCGGCCCCTTCGCGCTCGCGGATCGCTCCGACGGCGGCGTCGATGATGTCGAGGGTAATCAGGCCCAGAAAGTCGATTTTCAGGAGGCCCATCTTCTCGACGGCGTTCATGTCGAACTGCGTCGTGATCTCGTCCTTGTTCGTGCGGTAGAGCGGCAGGTATTCGGTGATGGGCTTCGGCGCGATGACGACTCCGGCGGCGTGCATGCCGGCGTGGCGGGAAAGCCCCTCGAGCCGGCCGGCGATCTGCACGACCCGGGCGACCGATTCGTCCGAAGCGATCAGCTCCTTCAGCCCGGCGGACTCCTTCAACGCCCGGTCGAAGCTGACGTCCGGGCCGTCGGGGATGAGCTTGGCGATGCGGTCCCCGAGCGCGATGGGCAGAGAAAGCACCCGGGCCACGTCCCGGACGGCGCCCTTCGGCTTCAACTGCGAGAACGTCACGATCTGGGCGACGTTCTCGCGGCCGTACTTCTTCGTGACGTACTCGATCACCTCTCCGCGCCGTGCCTGGCAGAAGTCGATGTCGATGTCCGGCATCGAGATGCGCTCGGGATTCAAAAAGCGCTCGAAAAGCAGGTCGTACTTCAACGGATCGATCTCGGTGATCCGGAGCGCCCAGGAGACGATCGAGCCCGCGGCACTCCCGCGGCCGGGCCCCACCGAGATGCCATTCTCCCGCGCGTACCGGATGAAGTCGGAGACGATCAGGAAATAAGAGGGAAAGCCCATCTTCTCGATCACGGCGATCTCGTACGCGAGCCGGTCCCGGTACTTCTCCGCCGGAATTCCCGTGCCTCTCCCCTCGGACTCCATTTCGCGCAGCCGGCGCTCCAGCCCTTCGCGCGCGAGCTCCCCGAAGTGTTCCGCGGGCGTCTGCCCCGCCGGCGCCGTGAAGGTCGGGAGATGGAGCCCCTCCGTGTCGAACGTCACCGCGCAGCGCGCCGCGATCGCGACCGAGTTCGTGACCGCCTCCGCAGACCAGTTCGCGAAGCGGGCTTTCATCTCGTCCGGGTTCTTGACGTAGAACTCGTCGTTGTAGAAGCGCATCCGACGCTCGTCTTCGAGCGTCTTGCCCATTCCAATGCAGAGGAGGACCTCGTGCGCAAACGCGTCGTCGCGGCGCAAATAATGGCTGTCGTTCGTCGCGACGGCGGGCGCGCCGACCTCCGTCGAGAGGCGGAGAAGGTCCGGACCGATGGCCGTCTGCTGCGGAAGGCCGTGATCCATCAGCTCGACGTAGAAATTGCCCTTGCCGAAGATCTCCTCGTACTCGAGAAACGCCTTCTTCGCGGACTGGTAGTTGCCGCGCGCGAGGGCCCCGGCGACCTCGCCCTTCAGGCACCCCGACAGGCCGATCAGCCCCTCGGCGTGCTGCCGGAGGAGCGCCTTGTCCATGCGCGGGCGGTGGTAGAAGCCCGTCATGTAGGCCTCGGACACGAGGCGAACGAGGTTGCGATAGCCCGTCTGTGTCGCCGCCAGGATCGTCAGGTGATACGCGTACCCGTCGCCCGATTCACTCGCCGCCTGGGCCTCGCGATCGCGCCGGTCGGCGGGCGCGATGTAGGCCTCGACGCCGATGATCGGCCGCACGCCCTGCTTGATCGCCTCATGGTAGAAGGCGAACGCGCCGAACATGTTGCCGTGGTCCGTCACCGCCACGGCGTTCATGCCGAGCTCCCCGACCCGCTTGCAGAGCTCCGGCAGCCGGTTGGCGCCCTCGAGAAGCGAATACTGGCTGTGAAGGTGGAGATGAACGAAGTCGCCGGACATGTGGGGAGGATTGTACGGCGGACGGGGCTTACGTCTCAGCCGACGTGCTCATTCCCGGAAAAAGGGACAGCTCCGGCTCCTCAATGCCGATTTAGTTGACCGCGGAGTACCGCGGCCGTCTCGCTCCCGTTGGTCGCTCGGCTCCCGATTCGGCTTACTCTTAGCCCCCGTGGCCCTCCGACGCGCCCTGGGGACCTTCGACGCGACGATGATCGTCGTCGGAGGAATCATCGGCGGCGGAATCTTCATCAACCCGGCCGTCGTCGCGCAGCGGCTTCCGACCGCCGCGCTCGTGC